>JAIORT010000730.1 GCA_021107975.1 Bacteroidales bacterium
AAGTTTTTTGATTAAAGCATTCGCTTTATTTTGGGTGAAATTTTTAAGAATATTGTAAAAATCAACTCTTGAATAATTTCCCAGCATATTTTGAAATGCATTAATTTCGGGAGAGCCGATGGATAGAGTGGCTATCCTCAGAGTATCAAGCTCTTTTAAAGGAATAATATCATTATGATTTTTAACAACCGTTATAGCCGATTCGTAAATTTTCCGGCTTATCAATTCATTGGTAACCGTATTAAGCTGTTGATATAAAGAATCTGTTTTAACAGGTGTATATTTGTTTAAACCCGCTTTCTGCTTATAATACAGTATTTTTCTGCATCTGTCGTTTATTTTGTCTTCTGTAACAGTGCCGGATTTTACAGCCTCTTTTATACTTTTTATTGCCGCTTCAGCATTTTGAGGCAGCAGAAGAATGTCGTTTCCGGCAAGAAATGCTTTTAACTCGATTTCACCGGGTTTATGGTTAATTGTTACACCTTTCATATTTAGAGCATCAGTAATAACCAAGCCTTTAAAACCAAGTTTGTTTTTGAGCAATCCGGTAACAACCGGTTCGGATAATGTCGTAGGTGTGTTATGTGTGCTGTCGAGACCAGGAACAAACAGATGCGCTACCATGATAGCATCAATGCCGTTATTTATAAGTTCTTTAAAAGGAAACAGTTCCAGTGTGTCTAATCTTTCCTGCGGATAATTGATGATTGGAAGAGTATAATGCGAATCGGAATCGGTATCGCCATGCCCCGGAAAATGCTTGGCAGTGGCAATAATTCCGTTAGCCTGCAATCCTTTCATATATGCAATCCCTTTTTTTGTAACATTTTTTTTATCCTCACCAAAAGAGCGGCTGTTGATGACGGGATTTACCGGATTATTATTTATATCAATAACAGGGGCAAAATTAATATGAACTCCTATTAGCTTCAACTGCCTGGCAATCTCGGCACCCATTTCATAAATAAGAGTATCGTCTTCTATTGCGCCGAGAGTCATTTGGTATGGAAAAGAAAAAGTACTGTCCAATCGCATTCCAAGCCCCCATTCTGCATCAATGGCAATTAACAGGGGTGTTTTTGCAATTTGCTGGTAACGGTTTGTAAGTTTTGCCTGCTGAACCGGACCACCCTGAAAAAAACAAAGACCGCCAATGTTGTATTTTTTTATCAGTTTATCAATTTGTTTGTAATACCCACGGTTTTTGTTTGAATACGTCCTGATCATTATTAACTGGGCAATTTTTTCATTAAGAGTTAATGAGGAAAGAACAGAATCAACCCAGACGTTCTTTATCGAATCATTATCAGATGGATAAGATGGAAAATTAGCGTTGGCTTTTGAAATACTCAAAAAACATACAAAAAAAACAGAGAAGCTTATTATGCTGTATATCTTTGTCATTGAAGATTATATTTAATAACCGGCTAATATAAATATTGTTATTTTCTGAATTTAATGAAACAACTATTTTTTCTAACAACTCGTTGTTTATATTTTTAATTCATCACTGAACGTGAACGTTAATTAATGGAATTTGTTTCAGAAATCGGACTGATAAAAATAAAACGAAATTTATCAATTAATTCACTTACTTTTGAATCCTGAATATTAGCAGATTTGTAAAATACATATTGATACCAAATGTTTAATATTTGGAAACCTATTCTTAATTTAATTTATAATATTTTGAGACAAAAATTTATTATTTCAGCATTATCGCTACTTTTATTTGTATCAGGTTCATTAGCCCAAATACAGGAAGAGGAAGAAAAACCGCCGCCAACAACACGTATCCTGTTTGTTTTTGATGGATCGCAAAGTATGTACGGCAGATGGCAAAGCGATATGAAAATAACAATTGCGCGTAAGCTGTTATCTAATTTGTTAGACAGTCTTATAAATGTTGAAAATATAGAACTGGCGCTTAGAGCTTACGGACATCAGCATCCTTTTCCTCCGCAAATTTGTAATGATACCAAGTTGATTGTGCCTTTTGCCAAGGATAATATTCCGACTATTAAGCATAAATTAAAGTCAATCACACCAAAAGGCACAACACCGATAGCTTATGCCCTTGAACAAGCCGGTTATGATTTCCCTGAGTGTGATAATTGCCGGAATATTATTGTACTAATAACCGACGGTCTTGAAGAGTGCGACGGCGATCCATGTGCCGTATCGTATGCTTTGCAGAAAAAAGGGGTTGTGCTTAAACCTTTTATCATAGGTATTGGAAGAAACTTTGCCGAAGCATTCGATTGTGTCGGAACTTACTTTGACGCTTCAAGTGAAGCGGAGTTCAGCAAGGCGTTGAATGTGGTTATATCGCAAGCATTAAATTCAACATCGGCACAAGTGAATCTTTTGGATGAATATGGCAAGTCAACTGAAACCAACGTAAATATGACTTTTTACGATAATTTTTCAGGTTTGATTAAGTATAATTTTATCCATACCATGAATTATAAGGGAGTGCCCGATACTCTGATTATCGATCCGCTTCTTGCTTATGATATTGTTGTACATACAATCCCTCCCCAAAGAGTTGACAGTATTACCTTAATATCGGGTAAGCATACCGTAATAGCAATAGAAACGCCACAGGGGTATTTGGATCTAAAGATGGAAAGCAGGGATAAAACAGTTCGCGACCTTAAATGTATTGTTCGCGAAAACGGCAAAATGGAAACCCTGAATGTTCAGCAATTCGGTCAAACGGAAAAATA
>JAIORT010000149.1 GCA_021107975.1 Bacteroidales bacterium
AGAATTTTTAGATATTCTTAAATCAGCTTTGTAACTAATCGTTTATTATTAAATGCCACAAAAACACCAAGTCACTAAAATACACAAAAAATTGAATTTAAATTAGATAACTTTGGTGTCCCGAAAGCTTTCGGGATTGTGATTTGGTGCTTTAGTGGCTAATAATATCTAATTTTAAAAATAATGTACAGACGAATAGTTAAAATATTACACGGAAAAAAAATCCTGATACTTGGTTTTGGGAGGGAAGGAATTTCTTCATATAAATTTATCAGAAAAATACTTCCTGAAATTTCTATAACAATTGCAGATAAAGACAAAAATGTTCTGGATAACATTGATTTTATTATAGATGACAATTGCCAGACCATTCTCGGTAAATCATATATTTCCAATCTCGAAAATTTTGATTTGATTTTAAAAACTCCCGGAATACCAAACAATTTGTTAAAAGATAAAGTTTCGCAAAATAAAATTACCTCACAAACCGATTTGTTTTTACAGCTTTTTTCGTCAAACACCATCGGAGTAACCGGCACAAAAGGTAAGAGCACTACTTCCAGTTTAATCCGGCATATTCTTTCTTATTATCACAAAGATGTTGTACTAATTGGAAATATTGGAGTCCCGCCTTTTGATATGATTGAAAAAATCGGAAAAGAAACCAGGGTTGTTTTTGAGCTGTCTTCTTATCAGTTGGAAAATATATCAGTGTCGCCGCATATTGCCGTTATTTTAAATCTGTTCCAGGAGCATTTAGACCATTATGAGAATTTTGACGGGTATCAATCAGCAAAATTTAATATTACGAAATTCCAGTCAAAGAATGATTGGGTAATATTTAACGCTGATAACCCATCTGTTAATAAACTGATTGCCAAATCAGGATTTACCGGTGAGTCTCTTGAGTTTTCTTCAGAAAAAGAAATAAGTACCGGGGCTTTTTTAAATAGGGAAGGCAATGTAGTATTTAAGCAAAATGAAAATATTTCTGAGTTTGATTTTAATAACAGACTGTATTTACCCGGCAGGCATAATCTTATGAATATTATGGCAGCGGTTTGTGCCTGTAAATTACTGGAAATTCCCGATAATATAATTTCAGAAGCAATTTCAGGGTTTAAGGGTCTGGAACATCGCCTTGAGTATATCGGAAAATATGGTAATATACATTTTTATAACGATTCAATAGCAACTATTCCGGAAGCTGCAATTGAAGCGGTTAAAACCCTGAAGACTGTTGACACATTGATTCTCGGAGGAAAAGACCGGGGCATTGATTACAGCAAATTAGCGAAATTTATATCCCAATCCGACATCACTAATCTGATATTTACCGGTGAAGCCGGAAAACGGATATTAGAAGAAGTAGAAGCTATTGGTATATCAAACAAGAAAAAATATTTTTTAATTACACGGTTTGATGAAATAAAACAGATAATAAAGCAATATACTAAACCGGGATATATTTGCCTTTTATCACCTGCAGCGTCAAGCTATGATATGTTTAAAAATTTTGAAGAAAGGGGAGAGGCTTTTAAAAAAATAGCAGGAAATATTTAATTTCCTGCCATTTTTATCACGATTATTAAATCTAAGATTTTTCCTTGTTTTCCTTTTTCGGAGTTTTTTCTTTAGATTCTACCGGAGCTTTTTCTTCTTTCTTCTCCTGTGTCTTCACCTCTTCCTTAACTTCTGCCTTTTTAACGGTTCTTTTTTTAGTGGTAGTTTTTTTTACAGTTGTCGTTGATTCAGCCTTCTTTTTGTTTGTAGTTTTTTTTGTTGTCGGTTTCTTTTTTTCTTCCGGCTTTTCAGCTTTTTCGGTTTCAACTATAGTTTGCTTCTTTACGGCAGGTTTTTCTTCAGGAATATGTCTGTCTTTCTTCTTTTTCCTTGGTCGTCTGATTCCGTAACTTCCTTTAATCAGTTTTCCTCTTTTTGTTTTTTTGTCACCTTTTCCCATAAACATTATTTTTAAGTTATAAAAAAATGAATTTGCGGTAAAGTTATAATTTTTTTTTGTTTTCAGATATAAAACTCAACAGGTGTTCCAATAAATTACGTTTTAGGGAATTTAATAAAAAATGGGGTCGTTAGCATCAAATAAATCACAGACTTTATCACAATTAGCTTCAGAAGGTTTAATATCAAAATAGGGTTCTGACAGATATATTGAAGAAATCAACAATATTGCTCCTTTAATAGTTTGACTGCCTGCAGTTAATTCGAAGTAATACTTTCCGTTGTCAGCGGTTACAGTTGATCCGTTAAAATTGTATGTTCCATTCCAATTGTTATTATAAGGGGAAAATTGAATTAAAACATTGTTGTTCCGGTCCATAAATTTAATAGAATTTTCAGTGATAGCCTCAATTCCAAGTATTATGAAATGATCATTAAACCCATCCCCGTTCGGAGTAATTGCATTAGTAATACCAAGTGTGTCGTTATTCAATATCTGAATTGGATACTGATTACAACATTCGCAAATATCATCACTTAAAAAGTATTGTTTATCATTTGATCCCGACTGATTTTTATTATCATTTTTACTGCATGAGCTAATAACTATTAAAATGATTATAAATGCATTTATTAAGTTTTTCATTAAATAATATTTGTTTATTTATTCTTTAATTCTTAAGTTTCGGGACTATTTTACTGAGTTCTGATTATGTCGCTATTTCAATATCACCTTTTCAACAACTGTCTGCTCCCCGCTTATCACCCG
>JAIORT010000611.1 GCA_021107975.1 Bacteroidales bacterium
CACTACGGTTTAAATTCTTTGCTCTTTGCACCGATCCAGTACCTTTTATTTTTAGAAGTTTTAGCTTCGTTCCTCCTCCTACACCTCCTCTGAGAGGAGGACAGGACTCAGAACTTTAAATTCAATAAGACTTTGAAATGTATAATAATACTGAAATGGAACGAAATATTTTTAAAAGACCCCTAACTTTTTTTTACTTAAGCCTTATGCCCTATTTAAATTTTTCGTGTTGCAATTTCAGTTAAAAATTGCTTTATTTCAAAATCACCGGTTTCGTATCCGGGCATAAATTCAACTTCTTCGGAATAATCTACGTCTGTAAAATATGAAAGTTGTTCTTTAAATAATTTTTCGTTGAAAAAACTTCCAAATATTTGTTTTGCTCTTTTAGCAATATCTGAAAACGAAAAGTACTTTTTTAAAAGGAAATATACATCAACATAGTCTTTCCACTTTGCACGTCCACCAAGTGCATACGCTTTCATTGCTGCTAAATCAATCAGTTCGGGTAATTTTATTATGTTATCAAAATTATGTTTGCTATCTATTTTATGCGGATATAAAAAAAAGGTAATTTTTACATTATTAACAATCAAATGCATTTGGTCAAAAGCCTCATAAATGATATTATCCGGTTCCCATCCGCATCTAATTATTATATTTTTTATTTTTCTTCTTTGGATTTTATTTTCAGTAAACAAATCAAAGTCAATCGAATGCCTGTGTCCAATATATAAAGCAATTGCGGTTCCCCCTACTAAATAATACTGTTTTGTAAATTGCGTGATAAGAGGCAATAATTCTACTTGCTTTTTATGCAGTATTTCTTTGTGCATGCCGGTTAAAATACAAATTAAAGAAATGAACAGTTCTTTGGTGATAATTTATTCTCTTCCTTGATGTTTGTTTAAAAAAAATCTCTGCTACATTATTTATTCCAATCAGTTCAAACAGTTTTTTTACAGATTTTATATCTCCGTAATTTAAAATAGTCTCCACAAGAAATTCCCTACTAATATTTTCTTTTTTTTCTTGTTTAATCCACCAAAAAAGATTGCTGTTTTCTTTGATGAATTGTTTTATTTCGGGGGAGTTTTTCATGGTGCTGGGTGCGGGTTTCGGGTTACTGGGTGCCCATACGGGCTTGCTTCGCTTCGCTGGGTTATGTACGGTGTAATATTGAAGTTGTAAGGGGTAAGGCGTAGGGAATTATATATAATCTAAACCTTATGCTTATTTCTGTCTTTTGTTTGCATTGAGGACTGACAGTCCGATAACTTCATCTTTTTCATACCGGATAATAATATCATCATCAGTCATTTCAGAATTATCGGCATGGTTAGGTTTTTTAAAATGTATATAAAGTATGTCTGCTTTTTCGTCATAATCAGCCCACACCCTCTTGTATTTCAAAAAATAAGGCAAAAAATTCTTAATGTCTTTTAATTCTATTGTTTCCATATTATTTTCTTTTTTAAAAAATAAGGCTTTTTATTTGTTATAAAAGATGTTATAATAAAACCATCGCTTTCATCAACTTCTTTGTAAATAACAACGATAAATTTGGTAATATCATTGTATAGATTCCTAACTGCAAGGTACTCTTCATTCCTACCAAGATAAACAAATTCAGGATGTTCAATTGTTTCCAGGATTTCATCATAAAAAACAGCCATTTCCGGATGTCCAGTTGTGATATGATACCACCTTTCATTTGTCATTCTTATTGGTATCTTATTTATTGATATTGCAAAGTTCATTTTTGTTATTTACTCATCTGTCCATGAATTACACCCCGGTACGCTTTGCAACCCTGATACACTACGGTTCAAATTCTTTGCTCTTTGCACCGATCCCGTACCTTTATTTGTACTTTTATCCTCCTACACCTCCTCTGAGAGGAGGACAGGACTCAGAACTTCAAATTAAAAATATGAATGGAATTAGTACAATAACACACCCCTGCCTGTACTGCGTTTCGGCAGGCAAGCCTACACCCCTCTCATAGAGGGGAATATTGGTATTCATATTTTTAATTTTTTAAAGAACCCTAACTTTTTCTTACTTATGCCCTCTTCCCACAGCTTCGCCCCCTCAGTTACAGAGAACATTGTGTTTCTGTGCTGTTATAAATTGAAAATTAATTATTTACAAAACCAGCGCTCTTATGCCTGATTTCTATTCTTCTTCGTTCTTCCAAAGTAAAAGAGTTTCTGATTTATTAAGGTTTTTAGTAAAATCAGCAAACTCGTTTTTATTAAAGACCAAATATCTAATCTTCCGCTTTATTAACTTTTCTGCTTTACCAATCAGTTCTAATAAATATTCCTTATTTAATTTTTCGCTAACAAATATCAAGTCTATTATCTGATTATTCTTTCCTCTTGCAAAATCTCCTACTACATAAACCTTATTCAGGTTTCCAAGCTCTTGAATAACGCTTTCTATAATCCGGTCAAAACCTATATGCTTCAAAAGGAGATTGTGAATATCAATAAACAGGGGATGTGTGATGTTAGCGCGGAAAAACTTTTTATTACCATCCAGTTCGGATGTAAGTAAACCGGCTTGCTCGAATTTGTTTAGCTCTAACCGAATAGAATTGGTGGATTCGCCAAACTCGTTTTCCAGGTTACGTAAATACGACCTTGAGTTGCTGTTGAGAAAAAATTTCAGCAATAGTTTGATCCTGGTTTTTGATGTAATCAGCGTATCGAGCATTAATAAAT
>JAIORT010000808.1 GCA_021107975.1 Bacteroidales bacterium
CCCTTTAATTAAGACGAAGGTGTTTTTAATAAAGTTGCCAGTCGTTCTTAAATTATGATTATTCATTCCAGACAAGAGATTCTTAAACATACCCGCTGCTGTAGCTATAAAACTTTATTTTATTTTTCTAATGATAACGTCCAAAACCCTCTGCAATATTTGCAGAGATTGAATCAACTTCCTCAACAAATTGTCCACCAATGTGTTTTTTGGCGAACCAATCCCATTTAAACCTTTTGAAAATGAGAATAAGTATTTTGCTATAAATATAAGTTTTTCCCCAATATTCCAACTTTATTATATATTTTTGAATTTCGCTTAAAGTACTATAATGTAGATTTATCTGATGCCCAAAAAGGCACAAAAGGAAAAGCAGATAAACCTATAATCATTATTTCCGAATCATTTAAATAGTTATGAATAAAAGCAAAATAGATAATACTGCCATTTTCCGCGAAATAAAATCATTTATCGAGCAAAGCAAACAACAGGTTGCCGTAACTGTAAATGTAAGTTTAAGTATGCTATATTGGCAAATAGGTAAACGTATTAACGAAGAAATACTGAAATCAAAACGTGCAGAATATGGAAAACAGATTGTCGCTACACTGTGGCGACAATTAACAGAAGAATATGGAAACTCTTACTCTGAGAAAAATCTAAGAAGAATGATGCAGTTTGCCAAAGTGTTCCCTAAAAAGGAAATTGTCGTATCGCTGATACGACAATTGAGTTGGACACATATTCTCGCGGTAATTCCAATTGACGACCCTCTCAAACGTAAGTTCTATATAGAAATGTGCAAACTCGAAAAATGGAGTGTCCGCACATTCAGAGAACGCATAAACTCTATGCTTTACGAGCGAACAGCCATTAGTAAAAAGCCTGAGGAAACCATCAAAAACGACTTGCGGAAACTTAAAAATTCACAACAAATAACACCCGATTTAGTTTTTAGAGACCCATACTTTCTTGACTTCTTAGATTTAAAAGATACGTATTCGGAAAAAGATTTGGAGTCGGCTATCATAGCTGAATTACAACGATTTATTTCTGAACTTGGTAACGATTTTGCATTTCTTGCCCGGCAAAAACGGATTATTATTGATAACAGGGATTATCGTATTGATTTACTTTTTTATCATAGAAGACTAAAGTCTTTGATAGCCATAGACCTGAAAATTGGCGAGTTTGATGCAGCCTATAAAGGTGAGATGGAATTATATCTCGGGTATCTTGAAAAACACGAAACTGTTGAAGGGGAAAATCCTCCTCTTGGTTTGATACTCTGCACAGGTAAAAACCCGGAGCATATAGAACTTTTACAACTACACAAAAGTAATATTAAGGTTGCTGATTATTTTACTATCCTCCCATCTAAGAAAATATTACTTGACAGACTGCACAAAGCTATAGATATTGCTAAAAACCAAATAAGAAATGGAGAAATTTAAACGGTGACGAAATTGCACGCTTGCGTTTTTGGTTCAGCTTAGTAGTGGATGAAGATGAACCCAAAGCCCTGCCAAACTTAGATTATAAAGAAAAATTTGGTATCCCTTTTAAAAAGTTGAATAATTCATTAATTAATAATCTTGAAAAGGTCTATATATATTATTAAAAAGACATTAAAAAAAATGCATACAGGGAAATGAAAGATGTCAGTTATTCCTATCTTTGCCCCCGATGAAAAACATCCGGAATTTTTGCATAATAGCGCATATTGACCATGGTAAAAGCACTCTGGCTGACAGGCTTCTTGAGATGACCGAAACCATCTCCGAAAGAGATTTGCAGGAACAGGTGCTTGACGACATGGACATCGAACGTGAGAGAGGTATCACAATAAAGAGCCATGCAATCCAAATGGAGTATGAGCATAAAAACGAAAAGTATATTTTAAACCTGATAGACACACCCGGTCATGTTGACTTTTCTTATGAGGTTTCAAGATCAATAGCTGCTTGTGAAGGCGCTTTACTTATTGTGGATGCAACACAAGGCATACAGGCGCAGACAATATCCAATCTTTATCTTGCAATTGAGAATGACCTTGAAATAATTCCCGTTTTAAATAAAATAGACTTAGAGGCAGCTATGCCCGAGGAGGTGAAAGATCAGATTGTTGACCTTCTCGGCTGTAACAGGGAAGATATAATTGAAGCAAGCGGTAAAACAGGCTATGGCATTGATAACATATTAAATCAAATTATTGAAAAGATACCTTCTCCAAAAGGTAATCCTGATGCTCCTTTACAAGCCCTTATTTTTGATTCGGTTTTCAATTCATACAGGGGCATCATAGCTTATTTTCGTATCATGAACGGAACAATTAAAAAAGGAGACTTTGTAAAATTTGTTGCAACCGAAAAGGAATATAACGCAGAAGAAATCGGGGTATTGAAACTGAAGTTGGATCCAAGGCAGCAATTAAGCGCCGGAGATGTGGGCTATATAATTTCCGGGATAAAAACATCCAAGGAAGTTAAAGTTGGAGATACAATAACACACGTTAAAAATCAATGCGACAAAGCTATCGAAGGTTTCGAAAATGTAAAGCCAATGGTGTTTGCAGGTATTTACCCTATGGATGCTGACGATTATGAGGAGCTAAGAACTTCAATTGAAAAACTTCAATTAAACGATGCCTCACTTACATTTGAGCCTGAATCATCTGCAGCTCTTGGTTTTGGATTTCGTTGCGGTTTTCTTGGTTTGCTTCACA
>JAIORT010000326.1 GCA_021107975.1 Bacteroidales bacterium
AACTATTAATCAGTTTACAGGCAATGGAATAATTGCCATGTTTGGTGCGCCTTCGACTGTTGAGAACCATGCCCGAAACTCATGCTTGGCTGCTCTCGCAGCTCAAAGCTCCGTTAAAAATTATGCCAAAACAATAAATCCAAAATTCGACATATCATTTAAGATACGGATAGGTCTTAATTCCGGTCCGGTCGTTGTTGGCTCAATCGGAGATGACCTTCGGTACGATTACACGGCTTTCGGTGACACAACATATTTGGCCTTCATGATTCAAAACGCCGCTAAACCCGGCTCTGTTTTACTGTCCCACAGTACTTATAAAAGGGTTTGTGACAACTTTAATTTTATCTCCCTAGTGTCATGTCAAGCTTGTAATGTCGTATAATATATGATATATTTATTTCATACTCAATACAGGAGGGTTGAATATGAAAAAATACATCGTGACACTTACAAAAGATGAACGGAAGTATCTTGGCGTACTCACTTCCAAAGGCAAGCACAGATCACAAAAGATTCTCAATGGGTTGATATTGCTTGGATGTGATGAGAGTGAATTCCAGAAAAAGCGTTCGACCAATAAAGAAATTTCCAAAGTGCTTAACATAAGCATGAAAAAGATTGACCGTGTGAAGAAGCGTTTTGTTGAGGATGGTCTTGATATTACACTTAACGGTAGAAAAGGAAGCCGCATATACGTTAAAAAGGTAGACGGAGATTTTGAAGCACATTTGGTTGCCTTGAGTTGCAGTGAACCTCCCGAGGGTTTTGCCAGATGGTCTCTAAGGTTATTGGCCGATAAGGTTATCGAGCTTGATTATATTGATAACGTTTCTCACGAAACTATTCGTCAAGTTTTAAAAAAAATGAAATTAAACCTTGGCTCCGTAAAGGATGGGTGATTCCGCCAGAACAAAACGGCAGTTTTGTGGCGAACATGGAAATGGTGCTGGATGTTTACAAACGTCCATTCAATTCCAGATTTCCGGTGGTATGCATGGACGAATCCCCAAAGCAATTGATAGGGGAGACAAAAGTTCCTATTACGGCATCACCAGGGCATCCAGCCAAATATGATTATGAATACAAGCGCTGTGGGGTGTGTAATATTTTTATGGCTTGCGAACCCCTGGCAGGAAACCGCATAGTGAAGATCACCGAAAGAAGAACAAAGAGAGACTGGGCTTATTTTCTTGAAGAGATTGCTGCACAGTATGAGAATGCTGAGAAAATAACATTGGTTATGGACAATCTGAATACGCACACTCCCGGGTCATTCTATGAAACGTTTCAACCGGAAAAAGCAAAGACGCTATGGAATAGGTTTGAATTTATATATACTCCGAAGCACGGAAGTTGGCTAAACATGGCCGAAATAGAATTAAACGTGTTAACCGGGCAGTGCTTGAACAGAAGGATCGATAACATTGAAGATGTCAGGGCGGAAACAAGTGCATGGCAGGAATTCAGGAACAATAAAAACGCGAAGGTTAACTGGCAATTCACAGCAAAGGATGCCCGAACAAAATTAAAACGTCTTTATCCGACATTAGAGACTTGACATGACACTAGTATTGGCCCATTCATATAATTTAATACCCATGATTAGTAGTAAAAAAAGAGCAAGGCCTCTATTATAAGGCTTCAATCAGTCTATTTACTCCAACCACATTAATTGTCCGGGTTATATTGTAAGATAATGCCGATAAACTGAATTCGGCTTTTACCTTTTCAAGACCTCGCATCAGAAAATGATCCTGTTCATTCCAGAACTTTATCGTTCCAAATACAGTTACTGCATTGGTTACATCCTGTTCAACAATCAAATGATTTTTATCATCCACTGCCACCTGAGCATTATAGCCCACCCCTACTTTGAATTTTTTAGGAAAGGCCCTGCTGTCAGGATCTGTTAATGAAACCTGGGATTCTCTACTCCTTTTTATCTTATTTGATATATTCTTATAATATTCTTTTCGATCTTTAAAGTCTTTTGTGGTACACACCTGCGGCAAGCGACTTTTGTGTTCGGCGATTGGATTAATTAAAAAATAAACTTATTGCTTGCCTTTTGTAATCTTGTGCGTTACATTGTAACTATGATTAAGAATTTTCGTGATAATTGGCTACGAAAGTTTTTCGTAGAGGACATTCAGGCAAAAAAAATACCCGCTGATATTCGTTCACGATTGTTTAGGAAATTACAACTGTTGGATGATGCAACGAATGATGCTGACTTGAGAAGTCCACCCAGCAATCATTTTGAAAAATTATCTGGCAAATTAAAAGATAAATGCTCCATACGTGTCAATGATCAATGGCGTTTAATTTTTACTTGGGATGATGAACACGGGGAGGCGGATGACATTTATCTTGATGATCATTCATATAAATGAGGTATAAAATGATTATAACCAAACGTAAACCCGTCAGTGTCGGTGAAATGATTAATGAAGAATTTATTGCACCTTTGGGAATTACTCAGGGGCAACTATCTTCTGCAATGGGCGTCAGTCGTAGAACTGTAAATGAACTTTGCACTGGTAAGAGATCTATAACCGTTGATACGGCTTTAATGTTAGCTAAAGTATTCGGAAATACAGCGAATTTTTGGCTTAATTTACAGCAACGAAATGATATATGGGCTGCACTACATTCCCCGAAGCGAATGGAAAAAATTGAGCGTGTTAGTCCAATTCGTGAAGCAATTGCATAGAAA
>JAIORT010000884.1 GCA_021107975.1 Bacteroidales bacterium
AAAATCTCCTGAATAATAACCTGTATTTCCTCTTTGTTGATTCCAGATATCGTTTTTATCCAAATTATTGATCTCCCCGTCGGCATTGCCGTCTCCACCTATCATACCCCAAATTCCGGGTTCTAATTCTTTATGTCCGTTCAATCCGCCATAAACCTGTCCTACGCCTGAAGTATAATTATAAATATATACTCCGCCTGATAATGGCAAAGGATTGGCTGATAATATACCGAGATGATTTCTGTGATAAACAACAGCATATAAATTCTCAGTAATTTCAACATTAAAAACCAAAGGTGAACTTCCATCTGTATTTACTATTGTACCATCTTTCAAAATAAAACCGGCTTGCCTGTCAATCATTGTTGAGGAAGTAGCTGTTGATACATCTCCCGTGGTCTCGCGTAGTTCTATCAAAACCCAGTCAATAATATCACTGTTTGGAATTGAGGCTACGCTTTCGGTGCCATTGTAATTCCATGGCAGTGTATTATAAGGTTGTGTTAATGGTATGAATCCTAACATATTCAGGAATGTGCTCATATATGAACCGGCAAAAGGTCCTTCGAGAAATGCTGTGAGGTTTACTGTTATACCGCTTATAACTTCCAATGTACATGTAACAATTACCTGTGGCTCATCCGGATCGTTGCTGTTGACTAAAACTGCACCTGTATAAATGCCGAGGTCCAAACCTGTAGCATCAAAATGAATTGTAATATCAACGGAGTTTCCGCCCGGCACAGTACCCGAACCGTTATTTGTAACTGATAACCAGGAATAATTTATAAAATCATCAAGCTCCATTGCAAAATACATATCAACCGGGTTACCTTGTGCAATACCTCCTAAAATAATTTTACCCGGAACCAGATCGGTAAAATAAAAAGCGCCTCCATTTAATTGTCCTGATAATCCTGTCAGCAGGGGGACTTGTATCGATATTCCTGTCAGTGATTGTGTATTGAGGTCGTATTCGTAAAACGTAGTTTCAGGGGTTCCTGTCCGGTTATGTATCCAAAGCACATCATTAATTTCATCATAACCAAGTCCATACATTCCTGTTAATCCGGGTGCAGTGTATGTTGCGTGTTGTGTTCCGCCTGCGTCAAATTCAACTATTTGAGTATCCCAATTAGCAGCATAGAAATGACCGGAACCTGGATTGTAAGCCAGCGCCCTGATTACACTTATACCTAATGTGCTTGTAAATAATGTAGTTACATTACCGTCAGAAGGATTTATTCTGTAAAAACCATTATTATCTCCGGCATATAAATAAGTGCCATCAAAAGCCATATCTCTCATTCCCCACGAAGATGATGTTCCCTGGGAATAACTATTGAGCAAGTTCCCTGAAATATCAAATTTATACAGCATGTTTGTTCCTGAATTACCTCCTCCGGTAAACCATAAATTTGTGCCATCGTAACCACATCCCATAATTTGATCATCTCCTGTCGGTGATTGAATATCAAATTCCATTAAAATATCTCCTGATGCTTCAGGGTAAGAATAATTCACCTGCTTAAACGGACAGATATCTTTTTTTGTACTTGTTACATAATTCTTTTCAGTATTTCCTAATTTGAAATCAGGATTATACCATGCAGATTTATCTGTATAATTAACAGCAGTGTTATAAGTTAAATTAGCCTCCCCGATATTGGATATCTGTAATATTTCATCTGTTGTTTCATCCTGAGAAAGAGTAACAGAAAAGTATAAAGGGGTTACTTCAATTTCAGGTGGATCCTGCCCCAAGCCGAAAAATTCCAGGTACTCATACATTAATTCTGTTTTTGTTGATGGAGAAGAACCATCATCTAATCCTCCAAATTCGTGGGATGCTCCGATGGTTTTATAGGTTCCTGCATTATAAGCAATTCCGGTTCCATAAACCGGTGATTGGTTTTCCAGTATCAGGAATGCCGGTGATATGGCGCTGATATGGTCTATCCAGCTATTATCACCTGAATAATTGAAGCTCATGCCTTCGGTGAAGGTGCCGCTTTGTCCTAAGATGGTTCCTAAATCTGAGGTCCCGTCCGCCTCAGGATTAATGTTGAACATAGTATGTACTGCGGTTGTTGGATCATAAAACCATGTTTCAGCTCCTTCCATATATAACATACCGCCATTGTTAAGGAAATCAGCAAGTGCCTGCCCTTCGGATGAACTTAACACATGGTTGTCGCTGTAAACGCCCAAACATACAAATGCAGAAGTATAAATGTTCAAATCTGCCGGAAAGGAGGTTATATATTCAACTGAAATACCGTTGGCTTCAATGGATGTCTGAATAACTGGTCCTGAATTATGATTTCCATCAAGATCAATAATAAGCACATTTATCTGTCCGATGACAAAGCTCATCATGTAACTGTTGGTATAGGTTCCGCTGTTTGATGTAACATCAAGGTCTATTTCAGCAGGTTGCCCAACAGGTGTGTTGATATCAGCAGTTACCGTATAAGTACCGTTCCCTGTTTCTCCCTGTGATAGATTGCCGAAGTTAGCATTACCCGTAACGATAGTCAGATAGGGTGAAGTTGTACTTATGGTTCCTTCAATATTCTCGGCAGTTATGTCGCCGTTGTTTTTCAGGGTTACGATAATGTCAACGGTTTCACCCGGGTCGATTATTCCATCGTTATTTCCATTTGAATCGTCAACAATATATTCGTACAAAATGAGAGATACAGATGG
>JAIORT010000089.1 GCA_021107975.1 Bacteroidales bacterium
AAATGTCGTTTTTTGTATATTCCGAAACGGTGGCAATCCTGTCAGCCTTTCGGGCAAAGCGGGGAAAAAAATAGTGATAATATTTTCTTACATTATAAGGAATAAATTCAGGATGATTTTCAAAATTCAAATCATGAATAACATCCACTGAAGGCACCTTCGATTTTAATGATAACCAGCCATCGGGCGAAAGGAACAAATCGGCTTTATGCTTTTTCAAGGCAGCAGGTACTCCAAACTCAAAAAAAAGATACCATAAAACAGGATGCCGGGCTTGTGGATGAACTACCACAGGTTTTATGTTTTTTGAAAAAATAAACTCATCCGAAAATCTTCGGTCAAAAAGGAAGATAAATTGATGCTCGGGGTGTTGGGTGGTAATTCTTTTTAATGTTTCATAAGTGAACCAACCAATACCATCCAGCTTCCCGGGTAATAACAATCGTGTATTTACGGCAATATTCATATCTATTTTTCAACAATGAAATTTATTCCAAAGAAAAAATATTTTTTTAATAATGGATACTTTTTCCAAAGTTGCTGCTCTTTATTAATTATTTGATTAGTATTTGAATCATTAAATTTGAATGGTGGGAAAAAACGAATATATTGAGTTTCCGGTTCAATTATTTTAAAATTTTGTTTTGCAAATTCTTTTCTCCATTTTTTTAAGCTGCGAATATTTTCGTCTCCCATTATTATATTTTTTTTCAGCCTTTCGTCGTAAAACTCAATTATTCGTTCAGAACCTCTTTGTTTGTATAGTTTAATGTTTTGAATAATATTTGCACCGTTTTCTTCAATAAGTATTATTTTCCCGTCAGGTTTTAAAATTTTGTAAAAGATTTTTAATGCGTCCTGCATTGGTTCTAAGTGATGAAGGGTATCCTGTAAAATAATTATATCAGTTGATGATTCATCAGGATGAGAGTCAAAAATATTTTCATAATTAGTTGTAATCAAATCCATATCACCATACTTGCTCCAATATTCAAGTCGTTTTGGAATATCCTTATAATAAAACTCCAAAGTGCTTCCTGATGTTTTAAAACCGTTTAATGCAAGGAAAATACAGGTAGTGCCATACCCCGAGCCACAATCCCAGATTACCGATGACTTATCAGTAATATGGTTTGTAATATATTGAAGACGTTGAATAAAATATGATTTACGGAATCCGAAACTTGATCTGTCTTCAAGGAATTTATAATATCCCCATAATCCTGAATTCTGTTTTAACTCATCGAGAAATAATTTAAAAAATTCTTCAACTGACATCTGGAAAGAGAATTATAAATGTTTTAATTATATTATTCAGATATTTGCAAAACTATATTAAAATAGTATATGCAAAAAAAATTCCTGACAAATCTCGGTTTTCTATTATTTCTGAACCTGCTGGTTAAGCCATTTTGGGTTCTCGGAATCGACCGGTCGGTGCAAAATGCTGTTGGTGCTGAAGATTTTGGGTTTTATTTTTCAATCCTAAATTTTTCCTTCCTTTTTAATATTTTGTTGGATTTTGGAATTACCAATTTCAACAATAGAAATATCGCCCAAAACCACCAGTTGTTAAACAAACATTTTTCAAGTATGCTCATCCTGAAAATACTTTTGACTTTGGTATATGTTTTAGTAACATTTACTGTTGGATTTATTTTAGAATATGATTCAGCCCGGTTTAAAATGTTAAGCTGGGTGGCATTAAATCAATTTCTTTTATCATTTGTTCTTTACCTGCGATCGAATATTTCAGGATTATTACTTTTTAAAACGGACAGCGTCCTGTCGGTGCTCGACAGGCTGTTAATGATCATTTTTTGCAGCATTTTGCTTTGGGGAAATGTAACAGAATCAAAATTCCGGATTGAATGGTTTGTGTATGCCCAAACTGCTGCTTACGGACTAACAGCATTAACTGCTTTGGCTATTGTTATGAACAAAGCGGCTTTCAGAAGGCTTAACTGGAACCTGCCTTTTCTGCTGATGATCCTGAAAAAAAGTTTTCCTTTTGCCCTCCTGATATTACTGATGACACAGTATAACAGGATTGATACCGTAATTATAGAAAGGATGTTGCCCGAAGGTATCGGTGACCGGCAATCAGGTGTTTATGCACAGGCTTACCGGCTTCTGGATGCAGCCAACATGATCGCCTTCCTGTTTGCTGTATTACTTCTCCCTATCTTTTCAAAAATGATAAAATTGAAACAGCCGGTTGAAAATCTGGTAAAGCTTTCTTTTTCGCTGCTTTTTACAACGAGTGTTATTGTTGCCTTTGGCTCGTATTTTTACAGCGATGAGCTAATGCATTGGTTATATCCACAGCATGATAGTGAAACAACTGCTCAATATGTTTTAAGGATCAACCAGTCAGCCTATGTGTTTAGTTTGTTAATGTTTGGATTTGTGGCTATGTCAACCACTTATGTTTTCGGAACACTACTGACAGCCAATGGCAGTTTAAAATCGCTTAATATCATTGCAGGAACCGGTGTGGTTATTAGTTTATTGATAAATATAATGCTGGTGCCCCGCTTACAAGCCATCGGCTCAGCTTATGCCAGCCTGAGTGCCCAGTTTATTACAGCAGTGGCACAGGTGATAGTTGCGCAGCATCTTTTTAAGTTTAGAATAAATTTAAAATTCCTGTCTGTGATTTTGGTTTTTGTTATTGGTGTAATCCTGATTAATTACTTTTCAAAA
>JAIORT010000258.1 GCA_021107975.1 Bacteroidales bacterium
AAAGTGATCAGGGTAGGATTACATCCGTCCGAAGGATTGCTTTCGGGTGAGGAATTAGTAGCAGGTCCGTTTCATCCATCTTTCAGGGAATTAGTGCTGACAGAAATCTGGAATAATTTATTAAAACCTCTTTTGGATTCAGATAAAACCGGTGAAATTGAAATTCATGTAGCTCCGGGGCAATTAAATTATGCCATTGGGTACAAGGGGAGGAATAAGAAGATGTTGTTGGGAAAATATCAACAGGTTAAGTTTTATTCTGATCAAGGATTGACAGGGAGGGAGTATAAATTATAAAGCCTATGGTTTATTTCTTCAGGAGAAGGTGTTCCAAAAAACAGAGTTAATGCCTCTATTAAATTTTTCCGTGCCTCATAAACAGTATCGCCTTGGCGGGCTATGTCAACATTGGGGCAAAATGATATATAACCATCACCTTTGCCTTTTAATTATTGCAGTTAAAAGCCATAAATATCTTTTATAATTTTAAATATTTTTTGTTCTTTTATATTATCAATTTTACTTGTCAATTTGAGTTCTTCAACAATCTCTAAAACCAAATCATTTATTGATTTTAAATCATCCTCTTTCGGTTCGATAAAAGGTATTTTTTTTAAATAATTAGCTGGATTATTTGCAGATGGATTGATTGTGCTAATTAATGTATTGCATGTAGGTGAATTAAAAAATGCTAACAAATAGTAAACGTATTTTTTATTGTGAGGGAAAATACCAACAATGGATTGATCAAATAGCTTGTTTTCTATAAGCGCTGCTGTAATACAAGACGAGGTGACCATTGGGACACCAATTCCGAATTTAAAATAATATTGTGAGTTTTGGAACCTTGCTTTTTTATTAGTTTTGTAGTCCTTAACTGCTGGTATGCTCCAATCCATATACCAATTGTTTGGTTTGAAATATTTTATATTTCCACCTTTTACAATTGGAATAAAAGTATTATCACCAGATAACCCATAAAGCGGAGTAGGGAAATTTTGTGAATATATCTTATTAAAATCTACAACTTCATATTTTTTTCCATTTTTTATTTCTTTAGATTTTACTTTTAAATATTTTTTATCATTACCTGAATAAAAACCTGTAACACAGTCTGCGATATCATTAATTGCTTTTTGTGTTTTATTAATTAAACCAGTAACTTTACAATTATCTGAAATAAATAAAGTATGATCTACATTATCTAATATTTCTTTTTGATTAAAGGAAAGAACATTAAGATGTTGTCTATCGCTTCCTAATTCATTGACGTCTTTAAATCCAATAATTACTTTAAAATCATTTTCTAAACATTCTTTTTTATTATAACATTTTTCAAGAGCAATAATTGAAAGTTTCGAATATCCAAACGATATATTTGGGAAAAATGATGATGGGAATACTGATATTTCATTTATTTTAGTATTGGTTAATAAAAACTTTCTTAAATTTTTGTGCATGTGTAAAAATAAATATGTATCGGGAATTATAAAAACTAATTTACCCTTATCTCTTAATAATTCAATGCATCTATATAAAAATAGAGCATAGGTTTCTTTTACATATAAATTGGGGAAAATTCTTTTTAATAATTTTCTTTGATCATACTCTAACCAGCCACCGTATGGTGGGTTTGCAATTATACGATCATAAATCCCACCAGCATTTGATAATAATATTAAATCTTCATCTGTTAAAACATTCCCTTCAGTTATGTTGATATTCTCATAATCAAAATATTTACTTTTCAAGTCTGTTACTGCTTTAGGATTTAACTCATAAATATCTATTGATAAATTTGATGACAACCCATTTAAAGCATCAATGAAGACACCATCACCTGCACAAGGCTCAAATACACGCATCCCACCTTTAAGGTATAACAAATCAATCATATATTTAACGATGGAGTTAGATTTTGTATAGAAAGATCTATATACTTTTTCCATTTTTACCACTTCAAGTATTGTATTAAGTCATTATTCTTAAAATAACCAATTGTATCCTTTTTTAAATCACTTTCCCAATCAATGTTTTGTGATATCCAAGTATTTATATCAAAACCAGAATATTGTTGAATTTCCGTGTATGAATCTTTACCACAAAATGCTTCCCAAACTCCCGAATTTTTTAAGGTTTGAAAATAATTGTTATTACTATCTTCATCGGATCTGACCAATAAAATGCATTTATAGTTTTCTTCTAAATACTTATATATTGTTGCAACCAATAATAATCTATTTGTGTTTCCTTTTTCATTTGAACCAAAACCGCTTTTGAAATCGACATTTTTCTTTTCGTTATTAACCTGAAAATGTAAATCTAATTCCAATTTTATTTCTCCCGATGTAACTAAACTCCAAACCTTGTCATAATATTTAAGCAACTCTTTTTTCTGTTTATTTGTAATATTTAAGCTACTAATATAATCTTTAATCTCATCTGATAATTTTCGTTTTACTTCAGAAAACAATGGTGGAATAAAAAATGAAATATCTCTAACAGGATAATCAAAACATAATTTACAAAATGGCTCCCATATTTCACCAATTCTCCGTGAAAACGCCATATATTCATAAGGCCAAACATCATTTCTACTTTCAAGCATTACTATATTCTTTGTGTAATTTATCAACAATACACTATTTAATGTTTGTTCTGATGACCATTCCTGACTTTTAGCAAATTGTATAAAAGTTTTC
>JAIORT010000127.1 GCA_021107975.1 Bacteroidales bacterium
AACCGTTTTGAATTTACATTTGATATTTGATTAAGGTAGTTATTCCGGGTCAGCCTGAAACTTAAAGCCTAACCTTTTACCCGTTTTAATCTGCATGGAACCCAGAACAGCATTGAACTCCTTAACAGTAACTTCTTTCACGCTGTCGTAAGGCGGAGTTAATAAATCAAAATTTATTGTGTAAAGTATAGCCGACTCAAGAATATTGACTGCTGACTCCTTATTCATTAACGAATTTGCAAAACTGTTATATAAAAAACCAATCTCTCTTTTCCCTTCAATGAAATAGTGTTTATCTTTATTAATAAAAACCCTTCCTATCATGTAACCGGCATCATTTACCCTGTCGTATTTAAAGGAATCGCTAAGGAAGTTAAAAATATTGATAATGCCGCAATACGACCTGCTGACATCTTCTTTGATATAAGGGGTTTTCATTACTTCATGATACCTCGAAAATTCAAAAACATTAGTGTGCATCATAAATACAAGTGTGTCACCGCCAAATTTCAGCTCTGCTTCAAACTCTCCCCTGTCGTTATAAATAAAAGGAATTTTTTTTGACCCTTCCATATCTAATGCTTCATATTTACCAACAAGGTCTTTCATTTCCGCCTTCAGCATTTTTAGTGTATCTACCGTATTTTGATACACCAACTGTTTTAAGGTAGCTTTTTTAACAAGTGTATTAAACAGTTCAGGGGTCTTTTGTTTTCCTTTCATAACATAGCAAGGTTTGTTATTCAAACGTAAAGGAGAACTGAAAAATTTTAGATGATAGCTTATCAATTCCGTCAGTATAGATATTGTCCTCTCTTTTCAGAATGTCAAGAATCCCATAAGACATTTTCACTTCCGTTCCTAATTTGAACCATTCAAAATAAAAGTCAAATCCTACGCCTATTTCATAATAAATATCGTTCCTTTTAAGCTTAACCTGAACCTGCGACTGCTCTCTGCTTTTATTAGCCTGAGAAGCCAGGTCAATACGGAAATTTACTCCTGTAAGCACATAAGCTCTGAAATTATTTAATCGTTTCGATTTATACTTGAAATGAAACGGTAATTCAACAAATGTGGAAGGTATGTTTTTTCTAATATCGATAAGAGTATCCTGTCCATTCCTGAATTTCTTTATTCTGTAATCTAAGTAACGCTCACCAAAAGTAAGAGAAGGGATAAACCTTAGATCAAAATAATTTCCTAAGCGGAGGTTAGAAACAATTCCAACGGTAAAACCTATGGTGGGGTCATCTTCAACAGAATACAGCATGGCAGAATCAGCGGAGATTTCCTGTACAGCTATCGAATCGAATATTTTATAATTAAGTCCTTCGATAGGTTTTATTGTAAAGTGCATTTGGTTCATGGCAAGTATAAACCCGAAATGATACTTTTTATAATCGTAAGCAGGCATATTTACCACTTTTCGCGATTGAGCATAAGAATTTATTGGGAATAAAATTATCAGGCAGACAATGCTTATTAAGATGACTTTGAATAATTTCAAGGACTTGTTTTTTATAATAATTAATAACGGTTATTGTGATTTTTTATTTTTCGCACAAATTTATATATAATTTTTTGTATCGGAATTTAATGAAATCATTACAGCCTAAGCATAATCGCCTCGCTCAACAATTTTTCCTTATCCACAGGAACCACCCCGACCATTTCGCAAACCAATCCTCCGGCAAGGTTTGAAATAGTGGCTAATAATACAGGGTCGATATTCAGCGCAAGGCAAAGTGAAGCAATACTTATTACCGTATCGCCGGCACCTGATACATCAGAAATTGACCGGACATGCGAAGGTATAATCTTAGTGCTTTTCTGACCATCGTACTTATAATCAATAAAAACCCCGTCCTCTGATAAAGTAACCAGCACTATTTCCGTATTTATAACAGACCTTAACCGGTTAATGGTATTACTCAGTTCAAGCTGATTCTTCGAGTCAAAATCAATCTTTAATCCATCTTTCAATTCTTTCAGGTTGGGTTTAAATAAAGTAACATTATTATAAGCAGTAAAATTCTTTTTTTTAGGATCAACGGCAACCGGAATATTCAATTCGTTAGCCTTATTAACCATACTTCGGATCAGATCCTCTGAAATCACACCCTTATCATAGTCCTGAAAAATAATAACATCAATTTTATACTTATTTAGTATTTCCTGAAATCGCTCAAAAACCTCCTGCCTGTTTTTATCACTCAGGGTTTCCTCAATTTCTTCGTCAACACGCAATAATTGAACTTTGTTACCGATTACTCTGAATTTGGTAGTTGTTATTCTATCGGAACTCCTGATGATCCCAACCGTTTCCATCTCCTGTTTCCTCAACAGTTCGATGAATTCATTTCCTTTTAAATCATTACCTACAACCGAGCAAAGGATTGGGTTTGCTCCCATAGCTTTTACATTAAGGGCAACATTAGCTGCTCCACCCAGGCGGTTTTCACGCTTCTTCACCGAAACAATGGGAACAGGGGCTTCAGGGGAAATCCTTTCAACTTCACCCCAAAGGTAAGAGTCAACCATCACATCCCCGATTATCAAAACATTTAAGTTATTAAACGATTCGAAAAGCTTGATATAATCTTCTTTTTTCACTTTAATCAATTCTTGATTTATCTAAAGCTGACAAAATAATGACAATAAATAACTGTTACACTAATGCGGAACAGAT
>JAIORT010000389.1 GCA_021107975.1 Bacteroidales bacterium
TAACCAACGACAATGGTTATCCATCAAATGAAGGTATTGGCAGGGTGGAATTTGCTATTGCTCCTTCCGATCAGAATATTGTTTATGCAATGGCTGCCAAATCATCGCTTCAGCATAATAATAGTTTACAAAATATATATTTATCCGAAAATAAAGGTCAAACATGGAGAGTTGTTGCTCCGGGAGGTTCAGAGAGTTTGAATATTTTAGGATCAATTTATGGAACAACCAATACCCCATATTATCAAGGCGATTATGACAATACACTTGTTGTTTTCCCGGATGATCCTTACCGGATATTAGCCGGTGGCATTGATTTATGGGAAGGCACTAAAATAAACCAATCAGGTTATTACCAGTGGTCTGAAAAATCTATTGGCAATGCCATCAGGCTTCCCCTTGGTATTTACGATGACCGTTACTGCCATGTAAATCATCATGCTTATGTTTTCCAACCCGGCAGTAATAACAAATTCATCATTGGTACCGATGGAGGTTTACACATTGGAAATATTTCCGGTAATGAATATACATACCAGCCATTGAATAAAAATTATAATACAACTCAGTTATACGCGCTTGATTGTTCAAGTAAAGTTGACGAGGTTGTGGGTGGAGCACAGGGTAACGGTACTTTATATATTAGCGGAGAAGGAAATTCACCGATGAATGCAGAAGACATTTGGAATTATGGTGCACCTGTTTATCCCGAAGGAGGTGATGGTGGCTATTGCGCTATCTCAAATATAAGAATAAAACTGCCAGGTGACATAATAATCGATCCGCCCGTTTTTTACTCCAAGAGTCCATTGCCCGAACAAGAAAATTTAGTTAATAGAATGAGGAGGTCTGAAACACTTGGTTTCGACTATTCAAATAATTTTTTAGATGGCGATATGGTTAATTCGAACTTCCTGACACCAATGATTCTATGGGAAAGCTTTGATAACCAGAACAGTCGGGATTCTGTGAATTTCGTTGCTGACACTAATTATAACGCAGGCGATAATGTTGTGGTGAGGGGTAATATTTTTGGTTATCCTTTCGATTATGAATTACCGGTTTCATTAAATAAAGGTGATTCTTTAAGAGTAAAAGATATAATTTCAAATAAGCTCTTTATTGCCACATTGGATAAAATTTGGATGACCATAGAAGCGCTTGATTTTACAATAGCACCGGAATGGTTTCAGATCTCGGATAAGGCTCATATTGGATTTGAAGGTAATCCACAATGTATAGCTTATTCTTCTGATGCCAATTACTTGTTTGTTGGTACTCAGGAAGGAAGATTATTTAGAATTTCAAACATAGCACTTGCTTATGACTACAACAGAGCTGATGTGAATAGTCCAAACTGTATTATTGCAACCGATGAGCTACAGGTAACAGAAGACAACACACAGGTAATTACTTCAATTTCTGTTGATCCGAATGATGCAAACAAAGTTCTGGTTACTTTAGGTAACTATGGTAATACCGATTATGTTTATTATACCCATAATGCATTAAGTGATAATCCGGAATTCAATTCTGTTCAGGGTACGCTGCCTCAAATGCCTGTTTACTCGTCAGTATTGGAAATGGACGAAAATACCAACGTGGCTATTATCGGCACTGAAAAAGGTATTTGGATTTCTGATGATGTGGTTTCCGGAGAATGGTATAAAGCTTCTGCCAGCATACATGAAGTACCTGTAATGTATCTGAAGCAGCAAACAGTTTATAAGAGGTGTTTTACTATTACTTATTATGACCCGGCTACCGGCGACCCGTTTTATGAAATATACCCCGAAATTAAAAACTACGGTATGATATATGCCGCCACTTATGGCAGGGGTACTTTCAGGAATGAATATTTTTATGTTTTAGGAGAGGAAGAACACACATTTGTTTCTTCTGAAAAACAGGAATTAACTATTTTCCCGAATCCGGTAGTTCATTCAGGTAATGTTTCCTGCTATCTTTATCAAACAGGAAATGTACAAATCAATATTTTTGATATACAGGGACGAATAGTGAAATCGTTAAATTATAATAAATTGCAAACAGGAAATAATACTCTGAAATTCGATGTTGAAACATTAAATAAAGGCACTTATATCCTTCAATTGGTTGCAGGTTCCAAATCCTCCACCAGTAAGTTCGTAATTATTAAATAATTTTAGAAATAATAAAATATATTAAAAATGAAAAATATACTTTACACATTCTTAGTTGCAATCGTTTCAATCAACTTATCAGCGCAGACCAAAATTTTTTCTCCAATTTTAATTTCACCTAATGAAGATAATCAAATGCCCGATGTTATTCTTGACTGGTATCCGGTATCAGGAATTGGTGAAGTTTATTATGAAGTTCAATTGGATTTAGATGATTCTTTTACTTCTCCCGATCTTCAAATTCTTCAAACAATGTTTTCATCTGCACAAACGATCAATCTTCTTTTTAGTAATAAATATTACTGGAGAGTTAAGGCATGGGATGATAACGATACATCTGCCTGGTCCGAAACCTTTTCTTTTACTGTATTTAGAAGGGTAAAATTAGGCAACCCTATTAATGGCAAGGAAGACGCAATGCCTAATGTTGAACTGAAGTGGTTAGGTACAAATCTATCAGGAATTACCTATTTTGATTGTCAATTTGACACATCGTATTACTGGTCTGTTTCAGAAGATATTCCTACAGA
>JAIORT010000208.1 GCA_021107975.1 Bacteroidales bacterium
TTGGCGACACTTATATGGGTGTTTTCCTTGACGGGAAAATAAAAGATGATAAAAAGGCAGGTAAGTATAAGACTTCTTATCATACAATGGAATACTGCCTTTTAACTTATCTTTATTTGGATTTATGGGTAAACAAAAAACCTGTTGAACTTTATTATTGCATTCAATCTCTAAAGAAAAATGAAAAGTTTTACCCGTCTCCGTTTGAAGACCTATCGGTAAAAATTGAAGAAGTAACAATAAACGGAGAGAACTGGACAGATTTCAACAAAGACGAAGCGTACATCAATTTGCCTGAGTTGGAAAAAGTTGTAATGAAGGTTGTTTTAAAGTAATATAACAATAATGACACTAATTACACGAATTTGCACGAATAAAAAATATTAAAATGTCATATTTATAAATAACTAAAAACAAAATTCTCTGCATCTCTGCCTGCCCCGTAAGGAAGAATGACTGTATCGGGGTGTCTCAGCGTTCAATCAAACAAATATTTTAAACGCAGAGCCGCAAAGGCGCAGAGAAAACAAAAAAATGAAAACATCAAATATTTTATTTTCTGTATTTATTTTGCTTCTACTTTATGGATGCTCATCCGAAAAGATAGCAAATAATGCTTTATTTATCGCCCCATCCGGAAATGATAATTGGTCAGGGAAATTAAGCGAACCCAACAAAAATGAAACAGACGGTCCTTTTGCGACTTTCCAAAAAGCACAGGAAACAATTCGTGAATTAAAAACAATGGGTAAATTACCTGCCGCCGGAATAACAGTTTATGTACGTGAAGGAAATTATTCAATATCAAAGACAATTAAATTGACCACGGAAGACTCGGGAGAAGAAAATGCTCCCATTACCTGGTGCTCCTATTCTGGTGAGAAAGTAATTTTTTCAGGTGGGAAGACAATATCAGAATTTAAAAAAATTAAAGATGCTGAGATTTTAAGACGAATAGAAAAATCTTTTTATGATTCAATTTTGGTTTGTGATCTTTCAGTTGCGGGATTAGAACCAAAAGAGTTAATTTTTAATCGGCATGAACCGCTGGCGATGGAATTGTTTTTTAACGGTGAAGCAATGACACTCACCCGTTATCCAAATGAAGGATGGCTGAAAATTACTGATGTACCACAATTCGGAACAGAATTAATTTATGAAGGAAATTTGCCCCATAAACGTTTTGACATTCCGGTTGGAAAGCATTATGGCAGGTTCAAGTATGAAAGCGAGCGACCGGAACATTGGCAGACGGAAGATATTTGGATGCATGGATATTGGTCGTGGGATTGGTCGGATACTTATAATAAAATAGAAAAAATTGATACTGAGAAAAAAGAAATCTATCCGGCTGTGCCTTATTATGGTCGTGGTTATACTAAAGGACAACGGTTTTATTTTTTAAATGTTCTTGAAGAGTTGGATTCTCCCGGCGAATATTACATAAATAGAAAAACAGGGAAAATATATTTTTGGCCGCCTGAAAATATTAATAATGGAAAAGTTGCTGTTTCGATTTTGGAAGAACCGTTTTTTGTTTTGGAAAACACTTCATTTATTAATATTGAAGGCATTACCTTTGAATGTTCCCAAACTACAGCAGTCAAAATTATTGGTGGCAATAATAATAAAATCGCAGGATGTGTTTTCCGAAATCTTGGCAATCCGGCTGTTATTATTGACGGTGGCGAAAACAATGGAATCCTCAGTTGTGATATTTATGGAATTGCCGGCTGTGGAATTCAACTAACCGGTGGCGACCGTAAAACTTTGACACCGGCAAACAATTATGCTGAAAATAATCATATCTACAATTTCGGAAGAGTTTTCAGAACGTACAGTCCGGCTATTAATATAAGCGGCGTGGGCAATAGGTTGTCTCATAACTATATTCATGATTCGCCTCATGCCGGTGTGCTTTTTAGTGGAAATGAACACATCCTTGAATTTAATGAAATTCACGATATTGCCAAAGAAACCGGTGATGTAGGTGCATTTTATATCGGAAGAAACTGGACTTGCCGCGGTAATATAATTCGCTACAATTATTTCCATCACCTTTTCGGACCTGGTTTGCATGGCGTTCGTGCTGTTTATCTTGATGATTTTACAAGCGGAACAACAATATTTGGCAACGTTTTTTACAAGGCAGGAAGAGCTGCGTTCATTGGTGGAGGAAGAGATAATGTTATTGAAAACAATATTTTTGTAGAATGTGAGCCTTCTGTTCAAGTTGATGCCCGTGGCTTAAGCTGGGCAAAGTACTTTTTTGATAAATCAAGTAAAATTCATGTCAGTACGCTATTCGATGGAATGGATGCGGTAAACTTTAACCAGCCGCCTTACAGCGATAAATATCCTGAACTGTTAGCTCTCTATGATGATGACCCGGCAGTGCCGAAAAATAATAAAGTTGTTCGTAATGTTTCTTTTGGTGGAAGATTTATTGATTTGTATGACGGTGTTAATTTTGAAATAGTTGAAGTAAAGGATAATTTAATTGGCGATCCTGTAATATTGAGAGAAAGTCAGGAAACTGATCAATCGGATAATTTCCAAATATTTCAATATGGTCATGTTGAGACTATGGAAAAAATGAAAGGAAATAAATTCTTAAAAGAAAATCCCGGTTTTGAAGATATTGCAAAAGAAAAATTTCAGTTGGATGATAATTCCCCGG
>JAIORT010000439.1 GCA_021107975.1 Bacteroidales bacterium
TATCCGGCTTTATCCATGTACCAGTCGGGATAAATTGCACCACTGGATGCAGCCCATTCGTAAAATTTTAAGTATCCATTAGTAATTTCAACCTTTTCAATTGTTTGAACAAAACTTTCAGCAATATTAATTGCCCAGGGCAGGTTATTTACTGTTTTGTAATACCTGCCTGTACCCGGATTACTGTCATCGTCCATTGTTCCGAAATAACTGTCATCAACCAGGCTTGTTGGAGGATAATCTGCCAGGTGTACCTCTTTTCCCCTGGTCTCATCAATAATTAAAAACGGGTTAAAATTTATTATATCAATATCGCTCATACTATAAATTCCCTGGGTGAAAACCATAGTTATTGCAACTGTATCGGGTTCCACATAAGGATATTCAGGATATACATTAACGCCAAACCCTGATATAGGTTGTATAATATTATATGCATTATCAAAAACAATTATTGTGGTTTTATCCTGTCCGGCTTCCGTACCATTGGCGTTTAATGAAATATAATTATCCTGAAGATCATAACCGCTTACAGTAATATCACCTGCCTGAATATTATTATTGGGAAATTGAAATCCAAAACCGTTAGACAGTCCTGCGCCTATTGCACAAACAGCAAAATTTCCGTAAATTTCAGTAATTTTATTAGATGCACTTGTAACGGTTTTAAATTGATAATCCAGCACCAGATCATTAAAATCATAATCACCTATGCCGGGCCAGAGGTCTTCAAAAGCCAGACTGGCATAATTACCCGATGGAAAGAAGTTATTAAAAGCACGGTTCGGGTCATTTGGATAAGCATCTTCAATATCAGGGACACCATCTCCGTCAGTGTCAGTATTTAGTTGACTATTATATATCGCCTGTACTTCTTCTGCACTTAATGCTATGTTCCAGATACTGACTTCGTCTATTTCGCCGTTGAACCAGAAGTCTGTAGTATTTATCTCAAAACTACCTATCGTAACCGGCTCTTCATTGTCATAAATTCCGCTTTGTGTTCCAGTATCGTTTTGCAGTTCACCATTTATATACAGCAACATGGTTGTACCATCGTAAGTCCCGGCTACGTGACACCACTCGTGAAGCGTGGGTACACTGTTTGAATATGCATCAGCATATCCACCACCCGCGCTTGAGGCGGTAGCGAACGCAATCTTGTTTGTAATTTGAGCTTTGAAGAGTCCGTAACCCCATCCAGTGCCTCCTTGAGCGGCATGACACCATTTTGCAACTATGCCGTTGAAGTTAGAAGTAGCACCCAAACTGTTAAAGTTGACCCATGCCATAATTGATAAACTTTGGGTTATATTAAGATTTTCCGCATCAGGTACTAATACATAATCATCTGTTCCGTTAAATTTTAATGCACTCCCTGATATTCCATCCGTCCAGGTTGCTCCATATATTGTCCCATTATTTCCGTCTTCCGAATCAAAAAGGGTTGTTCCTGAATTTTCATTAAAATGCCATGAAGAGATAAGACCATCTTTACCCGATTTTTGATTAGCTGAATTATATGAGTTATTAAATATTCTATTTTTCTTTGAAAGTAAGAATTCAACATTGTCATTAATGATGCTTACAGGCACTGAATTTATTGTTACTTCGTCAACATATTTCGGAAAACTGATACTAACTTTATGACTTCCATGTATGCTATCATAGTCGCAATAAAAACCATTATAATATAAAATATTACCATCAACTGACGTAATATGTATTATGGTTGTTTTTTCCGAAAAAATGGTGAAATGAACATTTCTTGTTGTTTCCCAATCAAAGTCAGGACTGGCAACAAGATTAGAAAGGTCATGAACAACATCAGGAGGAGGCTCTTCATTATTTTTTTTACAAGCAGTAAATATAATAAGTACTGAGAACAAAGCAAAAGCAATTTTTTTCATCTGTTTAGATTTTATGTATTAAATTAAAAAATTATTAAAAACTGTAAATTTTATTTATTTCATATTGTATTACGCAACAAATTTATAAAGAAGAAAAAGAATAAAAAAGGGGGAAAATACCCAACTTTATATGAGGGAATACACGTAATTCTACTGCGGAATGTTACGCATATTTTCAGATAAGGTCTTCGGGGAGAAAAAGATACGTTTAAAAATTGAAAAAAATCAATTTTTCTTATTTTATAGTTTTAGTTAATCCGCAAAGCTATTTTTTGATTATGTCGAATCGGAATTCCGTCCCATATCGAATCCTGAAACTTCGGGATCGGGAATAGTCAATAATCATAGACTGTTGACTAAAGAAAGGGAACAGGTTTAAATCACCCTTTAAGATTAAATTTTGAATTTTTTTACGGAATAGGATAAATATTATTTTCGTTACGATATCCGGCTTTATCCATGTACCAGTCGGGATAAATTGCACCACTGGATGCAGCCCATTCGTAAAATTTTAAGTATCCATTAGTAATTTCAACCTTTTCAATTGTTTGAACAAAACTTTCAGCAATATTAATTGCCCAGGGCAGGTTATTTACTGTTTTGTAATACCTGCCTGTACCCGGATTACTGTCATCGTCCATTGTTCCGAAATAACTGTCATCAACCAGGCTTGTTGGAGGATAATCTGCCAGGTGTACCTCTTTTCCCCTGGTCTCATCAATAATTAAAAACGGGTTAAAATTTATTATATCAATATCGCTCATACTATA
>JAIORT010000215.1 GCA_021107975.1 Bacteroidales bacterium
GCAATTATTACAGAAGAAGGTGAAAGCTTACCAAATGTACACATTATAAATCACACAAAAGAAATCGGGACCATTTCAAATAACAATGGATTTTTTTCCATACACTGCTATTACAATGATACGATTTGGATTTCTTCAATCGGGTACAGAAAAATAAAATATATCGTACCGAAAATTAATAATGCCAAATACCTGAAGAATTTCACGCTTCAATCAGATACCATTTATCTTACCGAAACAGTTATCTACCCATATCCGGCTACTGCCGAAGCTTTAAAGAAAGAATTTTTTGAATTATCTATGGAGGTAACCCCTGAAATAGATTTACATCTGGAGATGGCAGAAAAGATCCCGTTAACGCATGTGGGCTTTGTAATACAAGGCCCATTTACAAAACTCTATGAAACCTTTAGCCGGCATGCAAAATTGCAACGTAAACATCAAGCCCTTGTAAAAGCTAACCATAAATTTTTGCAAGCTGCAAAATTATATAACCGGGATTTGGTTAGAAAACTTACCGGATTGAAAGATGAAAAGGAAATTATAAGGTTTATGGAGTTTTGTGACCTTGAACCGGAGTTTATATTGAACACAAATACCTACGAGCTATACTTTGCCATTAACAACTGCTATAAAGAATTTGTTTCAGTTAATGAATAGACTCAATTATTTTATTCCTTTTTTTATGGTTTTAGAATATTTAAGTTTTAATCTGCCGGTATCCTGAAATTTTGTACAAACGTATTTCCAAGCCGGAGAAATTAGAATATCATGAAAAGGGTTCTCAGTATTTGGATCAGAGTTTCTTATTAAATGAATTGCAATGGCACCTGGTTTAAGCACTCGCTCTATTTCAATTAGTTCATCTTCCAGATTCCAACCAATAGCATTTGAAGTCATTAAAACATCAGCTGAATTATCTGGGAGCGGAATTGAATCAAGAAAACCATCAATGGTATAAAGATTTTTAACTTTATTCTTTTTTACCTTATCCCTAATAAAACTACGAAAACTGCTTGCAGGCTCAACTGCATATATTGTACGGGCATATTTTGCTACCCGGAAAGCAAGTTTGCCTGTACCGGCACCAGCATCAATTACAATTTTTCCTTTCAGAGATTTTCCAGGGATTATTTCATTAAGCTCCCAGGTAAATTCAACTTTTGCATCATATACCTCAGGATATTTGTTATAAGCTATTAGGTCAGCGATTTCCCATAATAACTCCTGGCAATATTCTTCAATAATATTTTTATTATTTATTGGTACGTTTTCCTTTAATATCGTATTAATGAAAATTTCTATTGGAGGATATTTTGATATCAGGTATCGGTGAATAATGGGATTTGCCCGGAGCAATACAGAAAATTCTTTTTGGGGAACACGATCAGGCAGATATTTTATCTGAAAGGTTTCTAAAAATAACAAGTCCTCTGCATTCAAGGTAATACCTGCAAATAGTTCTTTAAGGGTTTTAGAATATTTCATGTTGCCGAATTTTGTTTTTATTAATATTTTGGCGGCTTATACCTTCTCCAAAACTTGTATTTACTTAACGAACAATAGGTAATAATCCTGTTTGCAATTTTGTACTTCATAAGAAAGTGCAGCACTTTATAACTTAGAAAAATAAATAAAATAAATATTGAAGTTTCAATTAAAGACCAAAATTGTCCAAATAACTTCGATTGCTTTTCGATATTTAGTATATCATAATATTTCAGAATAGAAATTATAAAGGGTATTAATAAAACATATACAACTACTATTATCAAACCCGAAAAGCCGTGAGCAGTTTCTATCGCCCTATGCGGACAGGAATTCACACAACGCATACAACTCTCACATTTGTATGTCCAAAATGGTCTTTCATCAACTATTTTTATGGCTTCAACCGGGCATTGTGAAATACATACATTGCAATTAGTACAAGCATTGGTGGCAACAAGTGTTTTAGCAAAAAAGAACCTGCCGAAAAGGTAGTATCCAAGGCTTATTGGTATTAGAGCCAAATCAACAGGTAATGACAACAAGGCTTTGTACTTTCTTTTTCCGTCTAACATGTTTGTAGCAAATATATTAACAATACCATGGCATCTTTCATAAATTGAATTTATCACTTTTTTCTTTAATCCCGGATGAAGGAGCAACCAATTGGAAGGTAAATCTAATGGTTGCATACCAACAATACCAAAACCTTTATACCACAACATTAGAGCTGGTAAAAGCTGGGCAACGCCGCTTAATCCGGGAATAAAAAACCTGTATAACTTCAATCCCCCACGGGTATTTAATATAAAAGCATCAGCATTTTTTACTTTGGGAAACTTCGCCAGGAATTTGAGAACAATAGGAGGCATATTAAAACCATGCGTTGGTGAGCAAAAACCAATTAATGTTTTTTCGGATAACTCAGGAACATCTATTGTTTTAAATCTATCAATATTAATTAAATGAGTCTTTAATCCTTTTTCCTTTGCAACTTTTTCAATCCAAATTGCTGCATTCCGGGCATTTCCGGTACCTGAGAAATAGTATATAATTAATTGGTCATATTTCATAATATTTTATAAAGGTATAATTTTTCTGCCAAGCTCCATTGTTCGAAATAGTTTGAAGGATATCCCAATAGAAAGAAGAACAGCCATCCAAAGAAATCAACTAAAAACA
>JAIORT010000030.1 GCA_021107975.1 Bacteroidales bacterium
GCCAATTATATTCATATTATTCTCAAATCACGTAACAAAATTATGTAAAATAAAAAAGGAAATAAAACTTTTTCATTCTTACTTTAATATAGAATCAACTTTGTAACAACCGTTTTATTTCTATATTTAAATTGTCCAAGGTAGATACCTTTTTCAACCCGCTGTCCGTTATCGTCAGTTCCTTCCCAGTAAACAGAATGTAAACCAATTCCCGGGTTTTCAGATAAAATTAAATTTGTAACTTTTTCTCCTTCTGTATTATAAATTTCAAAGGATACAGGAATATTTTCCTTTAAATAAAATGAAATTGTAGTTCCATCGCTAAATGGATTGGGGGCAATTTTTAATACAAAGTGTTCTTTTAAATTTTGGATATTCACGGTGGAATCGGCTATAATGTAATCTGCTTTTATTGCTGTGTCAGTTACAATCCCATCGTTTGCAATCAGCACAACTGTATAAATTCCCATCAAATTATATGTATAAGTCGGATTCTGTTGATATGAATCGATTGTTCCGTCATTATCAAAATCCCATTCCCAGCTTGTTACATTACCTGTTGTCAAATCAGTAAAATGAACATCGAACGGTACATACCCAAAAGTTGTATCGGCAACAAAATCTGCAATTAATGTTGCACTGTTTAGCCCGCCCGAATAACAATACAGCTTACCGTCTCTTCCGCCGGCAACCATTTCCATTGACCCGTCGCCTGTTATATCCGGGATTGCACTAATTCCATCAACCGCTTCACCAAAGTTCAGGGAATATATCTCGTCGCCGTTGGTTCCGTCTAAGAAATAGCAATAATTGTTTAAGTACAGGGTTCCTGCAATAAGGTCATTGATTCCATCACCGGTTATGTCTTCGATTCTGTCAATATTCCAGCATTTGTCAGCAAGGGCAGTCAGCCATATATTTTGACCATTATATCCGTTTATAACAACGGCATTGGAACCGCTATGAGCCACAGCTATATCTGCGTACCCATCATTATTTACATCGTCGAGCCTTTCAAATCTTAATATTATTGAAGTGCCGATTGTCCCGCTATTGATAGTACTGCCATTTGCAGGATCCAAAAGATAATAATGTCCTGCGAAATCCCCTGCAATGATGTCTTTTATCCCATCGCCATTAATATCATCTAATTGTTCCACAGCCCAGACCGAAGTGCCGCTTGTGGTAAAAGTCCAGTTTATTGAACCTGTTTCGCCATTGATTCCATAAACCTTTCCTTCGGTTTCATAATTATCTGAAGCCCCGCCTATCACATCGGGTTTGCCATCGCCGGTAAAATCTTCAACTCCGATAACTGAAAAGTTAGGTCCGTCGGTATAAGCATCCCAAACCGGATTACCTGATGTTCCGTCTAAGCAGAATACCCTTTTCGGTCCGGTATTATAAGCATCATTACCCGTAGAAGCCAGAACATCATCAATACCATCATCATTATAATCATATCCTGTCCAAACCTGGTAAACCCATCCACCGTCTCCGTAAACATGAGTATCGTAAATCCATATTAATTCGCCGGTCTTGCCTGATAATGCTTTAACAGCCCTCACACCCCATGCTAATCCGGCGATAACATCGTGATATCCATCATTATTAATATCTTCAATAATAACCAAACCTTTTTGTCCATAGACTTTACCGGCTTCATTTTCCCAAATAATATCAGCCAATCCGGAAGAGTTACCATTGAAGCATCTTACGTAATCATCCTCAGAACATACAATAACATCAGCCACCCCATCGCCTGTAACATCAGGAACAGGTGTTATTGCTTTTACACTATTATCAAAACCGGTAGTGATGGTGTAATGCCATAAATTATCTCCGATAGGATATTCCTGGTCAATACCGGTGCCGGATAAGCTAACCTGCACAGGTTCCTGCGACAGGTCATTATGGCTGATCTCAGCAGTAGCGCTGAATGTATTTGCCTGGTCGGGATTGAACCATATACCTACCTCAGCAATTTCCAATACATTAATATAAATTGGGAAACTTACATTATCATCTATATAAAAATGTGGGTCGTCAATAATAATATCTGTTATTTCCAATTGCTGGCTGCCGTCATTCCCGATTTCAACGAACCAGCGGGTAGTTGCATTCATCCTGATATTACCGAAGTTATGTGATGTTACCGGCACATTGATATGAGGTCCGTCGTAAACAGCTTCACCCTCTAAGGTTAAATCCACCTGCGGACTGACCGGGTCATTTGATTCGACAGTTATAATTGTATTCAGTGTTCCGGTTTCTGAGGGTTTATAAATAAATGGGATTTGTAAAGTATTACCCGGAGGTATGGTTTGTGGAAAAGTCATGTAAACAAATATCGGAACCGCACCTTGAATGATCAGGTTTTCGATGATCAGGTCAACTGTTCCGGTGCTGTTAACATCGCAATACCAAACGGCAGAATCGCCAACCGCCACATTGCCGTAATTGTAGCTTGTAACGGGAACGTTTATCTGCGGTGTTCCTGCGCCTCCGAGATCGACTTTGTAAAGCGTACTGTTTGATCCAAGTGCACCGTCAACATACCACAGATACTGACCGTCGAAAACCACACCTGCCGGTCTCTGGTTTTCACTCGGATGGCTTTCGAGAATAGTCCCTGACTGATCAATTTTATAAAGCATATAGGCATA
>JAIORT010000210.1 GCA_021107975.1 Bacteroidales bacterium
TTAAATGATGAAAGGGTTTCGTTGTATAAAGACAGTTCTACGCCATTGTGGGAGAGATCGGTTGTTTCGGATTGGGATTTTCGTGTAGATATGACGGAAGATGGAAGTGTTATGGTTTATGGAGCTAATAATTTGGTTGAGGTATTTGAACCGCCATCTTCCACTCCTGTCTGGGATATTTCTTTTAATGCAACTATAGATGGAGTTGCTTTGAGTCCTGACGGTTCATTGGTTTATATTGCAGCCGAAAATTATAACTCCACCGGGTTCACACATATTTTATGTTATACTATTGGAACAAACCAGCCAAACTGGGAAACCCAGATTGAAGGAGGCGCTGAAAATCTTATATTAAGTGGCGGTGGCTCTACTCTTGTCTTTTCACAGTACGGTGCAATATGGGTAATAGATACCGAAGATGGTGCGATTATTTTTGATGATATTAGTCAAAATCAATATCCTCCTGCTATTTCACACAACGGGTCTTTTATTATAAATGGCGATTACAGCGGTTATGCTCATTTATATGAATATGATACTGTAAATAATACTTATTATAAAAAATGGGATTTTCATGTAGGCGGAGGAGGAACATCAGCGTGGGTTGTCGGAATGGGTATATCAGGAGATGGATCCACTGTTGCCATCGGAACACTTGTGTTTTTATCAGGTGGCGGTGTTGACGGAGAAATTTATTTATTCAATTCTTATTCGCCTGAGCCTGTTTGGGTTTATGAACATGCCGGAGATTTAGTTCAATCAATTGATATTTCTTACGACGGCTCTATCATTGCTGCAGCAGGATGGGGTCCTCTGGACCACAGCAAACCCGATTTTTTCCTGTTCAGAAAAAATACTAATGAACCGATTTTTTCGATAAATTCTCCCGGCTCAATGTATTATACCGATATTTCACCTGACGGAACATTGTGTGCAGTAGGAGGTAAAGCCGTTCATGCAAGGGTTATGGGAAGCGGTGGAATATTGTATAACGTTAAAAGTGATCCGGGCGGAGGAACTGTTTCCGGAATTATTGATCTTGAAAATAATGAAAACAATTCGGGAGCGCGTATCGAAATCCTGGGATTAGACGATTATTTCGATTATTCCGATGTTGACGGGTCTTATGCAATACAATATGTTCCGGCAGGCACCTACTCGGTTGTGGCTTCCAAAGTTGGTTATTACCCGGTTACCGAGGAAGATGTTATTGTTATTGAAGGAGAAGTTACAAATATTGATTTTAATTTACTGTTAACCGGTAATCCGCCGGAGAATTTGTTTGCCACAAAAGGTGCAGGACTGACTGTTGACCTGTTCTGGGATCCGCCGGAAGAAAAATATTATACCGGATTTAATATTTATCGCAAACTATATCCTGAGGATATGTTTCCCGATGAACCTATCGGAAGTGTTTCAGCAGGTGAGCTTACTTTTAGCGACAACACTGCTTTACCCACTAAAACATATTATTATGCTGTTACTTGTATTTTAGACGGTGGTTTACAAAGTCCTTATTCAAATATAGAAACCGGCTGGATAAGTACAGGATTTGTAACCAATGATATTAGTGTTTATCATGGCTCAACTCCGGTTATTGACGGAACTATTTCGGAAGGTGAATGGGATGATGCATTTAGGATTGACTGCTCCGATTTTTTAGGCACTCATGACAATACTGTTAATCCTATAGGTAGCGTAATCGGATATTTTAAATCAAACCCGGATAACACTGAAATGTATGTTGCTTATATTAATTATAATGATACTGTTTTAGAAGACCATGATGAAGTAGCACTTTATATTGATGATAACAATAACGGCAGTTTTCCTCCTCCCGAGGACCTTTCGGAAGGTAATTTCTGGGCAGCACATTATGCAAGTGGTGATGTGATTAAATACCGCCCGATATTTAATACCGGTGGAGTTGGAACAGTTATTTATCTTGACAATCCTCAAATTGCGGTTTCTGATGCAACCGGTTGTATTGTTTATGAGTTTGTAATTCCGATAGGAACTGAGGATTGGGAGTTAAATCCGGGTCCTGATGAAAAATCTTCCCTTGCTATTTTTGTACTTGATGATCCCACCGGTTTTGATGGATGGTGGCCCCTTGATAATCCAAAACTTTTTGTACCCAATAATTATGGTACTTTAACCCTTAGTGCAATTGACGAAATACCTCCTCCTCCTGATAACATTTCAATTTCAAATATTGAAAATACAGCGATCATTGAATGGGATATGCCACCCATAAACGATTTTGATCATTTTAATATTTACTATGACTTTACAAGTGAATTTACATTGCTTGACAGTACATTAGGTGTGCAATTCTTATATGAAATGCTTGAAATTGGATATTACCAGTTTTATGTTACAACTGTAGATTATTCCGGACAAGAGTCCGATCCTTCCGAAATAGTTGATATTAACTGGCCGGTTAGTATTAATGAATATTTTGTATTAAATGAAGTAAAAGCTTATCCGAATCCTTTTTCGAACCATATAAATATTGAATTTTACATTAACGAAAAAAGCTCTGTAATCGTTGAGGTTTATAATATAATGGGCACAAAAGTAAGAACCTTATTAAACAGCCGATTAGACAAAAACAAATATTCAATACAATGGGATGGAACCAATGCAGCCGGAA
>JAIORT010000777.1 GCA_021107975.1 Bacteroidales bacterium
TTATTGAAAGTGAGGTACTTCAAAATCCGCAACTATTCATACCGCCAAACCGTTAGGCACAAGCAAAAGAAACGAAACAGAATGACAAATTTGCTATAAAAAATAAGGAAATAGAAAGCCACCGCACAAATTGCACATTTGGTTTTTTGCCGACACACAGGCAAACCCTGAAAAAACCAAAAGAGCAATTTTATTTCCAACGCTCAAAGATTGAATGTATCTTTGAATTTTATGATTTAACAAAGGAATTGAATAAAATATATGTTTGAACAGACTTTTAAAAATATAGACGACATACTTCACAAGGATGCAGGTTGTGGAAGTGAACTCGATTATGTGGAACAGACTTCGTGGATTTTGTTTCTGAAATATCTTGACGATTTAGAAAAAGACAAAGAAACTGCTGCTCTTTTATCGGGAAAGACTTACCAAAAAATAATTGAACCACAATTTCAATGGACTGCTTGGGCTGCACCAAAACTGGAAAACGAAAAAATTGACCACAATGCAATGACAGGCGATGACCTTGTGGACTTTGTAAACGGTGAATTGTTTCCATATCTTAAAAAGTTCAAAACAAACGCTGAAAGTGCCAACACCATTGAATACAAAATTGGTGAGATTTTTAGCGAACTGAAAAACAGAATTCAGAGTGGTTACAATTTACGGGAAGTTGTAAATCTGATTGACGAACTACGATTTAGAACCCACGCTGAAAAGCACGAAATGAGCCATCTTTACGAGGGCAAAATCAAAAATATGGGTAATGCAGGGCGAAACGGTGGAGAATATTACACACCACGCCCATTAATTAAAACCATTGTAAAAGTAGTAAACCCAAAGATTGGCGATACCATTTATGACGGTGCAGTTGGCTCTGCAGGTTTCTTGGTTGAAGCATTTGAATATCTGAATAACAAAGGTTTATCTACTTCTAAAATAGAAACCTTACAGAAAAAGACATTTTTTGGTAAAGAGAAAAAATCGCTTGCCTACATTATTGGAATTATGAATATGATTTTGCACGGCATTGAAGCCCCAAACATTATTCATACCAATACATTGGCTGAAAACCTTTCTGACATACAAGAGAAAGACCGCTACAAAGTTGTTTTGGCAAATCCACCATTTGGCGGAAAAGAACGTGCCGAAGTACAACAAAACTTCCCCATTAAAACAGGCGAAACTGCCAGTTTGTTTTTACAGCATTTCATAAAAATTTTGAAGGCAGGCGGAAAAGCAGGTGTTGTTATTAAAAACACATTTTTATCAAACACAGATAATGCTTCCATTGCTTTACGTAAAGAACTGTTAAATGCTTGTAATTTACACAGCGTCTTAGATCTACCGGGCGGAACATTTACAGGTGCAGGGGTAAAAACCGTTGTGCTGTTTTTTGAAAAAGGAAAGAAAACACAAAAGACCTGGTTTTACCAACTTAACTTAGATAGAAATCTCGGCAAAACAAATCCACTAAACGAAAAGGATTTAGCCGAATTTGTAGAATTGCAAAAGCTTGCCCTGAGCGGAGCCGAAGGGACTGCCGAAAGCGAAAACTCCTGGACTGTAAACATAAAAGATATTGACCAAACTATTTTTGACCTAAGTGTTAAAAATCCAAACACACCCGAAGAAGCCCCTTTGCGTAAGCCAAAAGAAATATTAAATAATATGGCTGATTTGGATAAAGAGAGTGCTGATATTCTAAACTCAATTTCGGAGATGCTATGAAAAATGAAATAATACTATATCAAGCAGACAACGAAGCTATTCACTTACAAGTGAAAATTGAAGAAGAAACCGTTTGGCTCTCTCAAGAGCAAATGGCAACGCTTTTTGGTAGAAACAGGGTAGCCATTACACAACATATTGGTAATATTTTTAAAGAAGGAGAATTAGACAAAAAAGTGGTATGTAAGGATTTCTTACTAACCACTCAACACGGTGCTATTGAAGGAAAAACACAAACCAGAAAAACAAAAATATACAATCTTGATGTAATTATTTCGGAAATACTATGAGCGAAACAAATTCAATAATAAATGTAGATATTATCCAAAATCGAATTTTTACGTTTCGAGGTATTCAGGTAATGGTCGACCGTGATTTGGCTGAAATGTATCAAGTCGAAACTAAGGTGCTTAATCAAGCCGTAAAAAGAAATATTGTACGCTTCCCCGATTCTTTTCGCTTCCAATTATCTGATAACGAAAAAATTGAACTGGTCACAATTTGTGACCGCTTCCAAAACTTAAAACACTCTTCTGTAAATCCCTATGTTTTTACAGAGCAAGGTGTATTCTTCGATGGGCAAATTTTCGATGCCTACAAATTGCTTTCTGATATTATTCGCTCGGCGAGAAAAAGTATTGTACTCATTGATAATTATGTTGATGACACGGTGTTAAACCTTTTCTCAAAAAAAGATAAAAAGGTAAACTGCATAATTTTTACCAAAATCATATCGAAACAATTTAAACTGGATACCGATAAATTCAACAAACAATACCCAACACTAAAACTAAAGCAATTTAGCAAAGCCCACGACCGCTTTCTGATTATCGACCAAAACGAAGTATATCACATTGGAGCTTCGCTAAAAGACCTTGGCAAAAAATGGTTTGCTTTTACTAAAATGGATAAA
>JAIORT010000266.1 GCA_021107975.1 Bacteroidales bacterium
GAAGATTTTACCATAGACTTTACCGGGAGTTTTTAGAAAAGTGGAATCACCGGCATGCCCGTTAAGTGAGATATTTAACAAAAACAGCAATAATATTCCTGAGAAAAAAAAAGGATGATATTTTACTTTCATTTTAAAAAGTTTTAAAAGGCATAAAATTACTTAGCTTTATTTCCTGAAAGTCAAATTTTTTTATAAATTATTAACAAAAACTTAACATCGAATTAACTTTAACTTAAATTTGTCCGTCTCAAATGTTGAAATGTAATAATTAATATTGCAAATTCACTTTTTTGAACCTTGCATAGTAAAACATGGAAACAATTTATCTTATCCTTGTTATAGTTCTTTTCGCACTTGCGATTTCAGATCTTATTGTTGGAGTAAGTAACGATGCCGTAAATTTTCTTAACTCTGCTATCGGTTCAAAAGTAGCTCCCCTGAAAGTTATTATGATCATAGCTGCTCTGGGTATTATAATTGGAGCAACTTTTTCGAGCGGAATGATGGAGGTGGCAAGAAAAGGTATATTTCATCCGCAATACTTTTATTTTTCCGAAATAATTATCATTTTCCTTGCAGTAATGATAACGGATGTCATCCTGCTTGATACATTCAATACTTTCGGAATGCCGACATCAACTACGGTTTCAATTGTATTTGAGCTTCTGGGAGCTGCAGTTGCTATATCCATAATTAAAAGATATACCGATCCTAATGCACTGGAATTTAGTGAATATATAAACTCGGCTAAAGCATTGGCTATTATCTCAGGGATATTGTTATCAGTGGTTATTGCATTTACCGTTGGAGTTATTGTTCAGTTTTTTGCAAGACTTTTATTTACGTTTAATTACAAAAGAAACTTAAAATACTTCGGGGCAATTTGGGGCGGGATTGCTATTACTGCAATTACTTATTTTATTTTGATAAAAGGAGCTAAGGGCGCTGCTTTTATGTCGGACGAAACCAAAGATTTTATAAAGCAAAACTCATTTATGATAATAACATCCAGTTTTATTTTCTGGACTATTATTTTACAGCTATTCTCGTGGCTGACTAAAATAAATATACTAAAATTTATTGTGCTTGTCGGAACATTTGCACTCGCAATGGCTTTTGCCGGTAACGACCTGGTTAATTTTATCGGTGTGCCGTTAGCCGGATTCGAATCGTTTAAATCTTTTATTGCCAATCCCGGAATGGAGCCGGATACATTTTTAATGACTGACCTGACAGGCAAAGTAAAAACTCCGACTTTTTTCTTATTAATTGCAGGAATAATAATGGTGGTTACATTATGGACATCCAAAAAAGCCAGATCAGTTACGAAAACAGAAATAAATCTCGCAAGGCAGGATGTAGGGTATGAACGTTTTGGTTCTTCTTTGTTTGCACGGTCATTGGTTCGCAGCACTAACAATATGTCAAAAAATTTCAGAAGTATTATTCCTGGTAGTTTATTAAACAAAATGGAGAAACGATTCGACCAGAAGCAATACCTTGAACAACAAAATGCTCTGGGAAAAAAGGCTCCCTATTTCGATTCGATTCGCGCTTCGGTTAATTTAGTGGTCGCAAGTATTCTTATAGCATTTGCCACATCATTAAAGCTTCCTCTTTCAACTACTTACGTTACTTTTATGGTTGCCATGGGAACTTCGCTGTCCGACAGGGCTTGGGGAAGAGAAAGCGCAGTTTACAGAATTACCGGAGTTTTTTCCGTTATAGGAGGCTGGTTCTTTACGGCTTTTTCAGCATTTACTGTTGCTTTTATTGTTGCCATGATAATTTCGTGGGGTGGTTTTATTTCTGTAATCGTTCTTGTCGCCCTTGCCGTTTTCTTTGTTTACAGAACTCATATTATTCACAGGAGAAGATCTAAAAGTGATGAAATAAAAGAAACTACAGAAGAAGTTATGACCGGCAGTAAGATTGCCAACAAATGTTCTGTCAATGTAACTCATATCTTGAATAAAGTATCCGAAATTTATGATTCAACGCTTGAGGGTCTTACAAAAGAAGATTTTAAATTGCTGAAAAAGACTTACAAAGAAGTTGAAAAAATAAATAAGAAAACAAAGGATTTAAAAGACAACATCAGTAAAACAATTACGAAATTAGAGGAAAATTCCATTGAAACGGGACACTATTATGTACAGGTATTAGACTACCTGAGAGAAATTGCGCATAGCATTACATTTATAATAAAACCCAGCTATGACCACGTGGATAATAATCATAAAGCTCTTTTACCTGTGCAGATAGAAGAACTCACGGAATTGACCGGATTGGTTAAAGATTCTGTTAAAGACATGAACAAAATCATTCAAAGCCAGGATTACTCATATCTGAATGAAGCTATTGAAAAACAACAAACAATTCTTGATTTTATTGACTCATCGAGGAAGAAGCAAGTAAAACGGATAAAAGCTAACGAAGTAGGCACACGTAACAGCATGCTTTTTCTAAGTATCTTAGCGGAAAGTAAAAGCCTGTTGCTTCAATTAATAAACCTGCTTAAGTCGTACAGGGATTTTGCCGATTATCTTGATGAAAATAATGAGGAATATACATCATTTTAGAATTTAATATAAACTTAACATCAGCTTAAAATTAAGTTAATAGTACCCT
>JAIORT010000035.1 GCA_021107975.1 Bacteroidales bacterium
TCTCAACCAGTCTGGCAAAATAGATTTCTAATTGTTCAGGGGTCAATTGATCGGGGCAGCAATCAAAATGTTCACTGATTCGGCGGACAGCCCGAGAGTATGCATCAATGGTTTTCTGACTTTTGCCCTGAAGTTTGAGTAATCTCAGGTGACGTTGATAGAGTTCATTAAATCGTTTTACTTCTGTTTGATTCATGGTGTATACTCCTTTTTTAAAAGTGCCCGAAATTGGACAAGTATAGGAGTTATACACTATTTTTGATTTTTTTTCCGCCGCGTAGCGGCTTCGTCCAACAAAACAAATGATCTGATGATACATGGGCTGTTTGATCAGCAAAGAAATGATCAAAGACTAATGAGATTCGATCAAGGTGGAGAATGGAACCCTCCCGGAATATTGCAGGCAAAAATTGTAGGAATTGGACATATCGTTGTCGAATCAGGGAAATCGTTGATTGCTGAGTTAAATGGAGGTGATTTAGTTGAAGATACGGTGAATATATTTCAAGTCAAGAAAATTGGACTGACATTTCTCAACGGATTCACTAAATGTTACACAAAAGTTTCTTCGCAGGCTCAGGACTTAGGTTATCCAGTAAATGATGATTTTCGTTATCATGCTTTTACTCATTGGATTGACATAGTACAACGCATTTTGTATCGGGCCAAAGTCTATGACCATGGTGGGGCAATTCTTATCTCCAACATAGATGACTTAAGTGTGTTGAGAATTAATTATAGAATTGAATATGGGAGAATTTCTATACTATTTGAGAAGTGGCTACTTGCAGATTGGCTCTCTGATTCGGTATTCCTCAAATTAATTAACACAAAAAAGAATGATCAATCTATTGAGGATATAGATCTATATCGAAATAGGAACGCTATAGAAAATGATAAAGCAGACGCTTTGAGAGCATTGAATAGGGCTATTGATTTTATTGCTACACTTACTCGTGTTGATGGTCTTGTTTTGATAGACGATAAACTTCAAGTAAAGGGTTTTGGATGTGAAATTATCACAAAAGGAGATCCTAACTGTAAAAGTTACAGAACGACTAGTACTGATCCTAAAGTAAAAAATAGCAATAGACTGGAATATGAACAATATGGAACCAGACATAGATCGATGCTCCGTTATTGTTCAGAGGATAAAAACGCAGTTGGTTTTGTAATATCAAGCGATGGTCCAGTGCGCGCGATGTCGAAAATAGGGTCAAGAGTATTCATGTGGAGTAATATTCAACTTTCGGTATCTGGACTTATGTGAGTACTTAGTATTTTATATTCCGATCAATTTGAAAAAATTATTTCTATTAGTGAAATATACAACCTCAATAGGAATGTATCAAAAGTATTAAATACAACAATGTATAACCAACCGCTGCACAAGGAATTTTCATCCGCTGCGCTCCTGAAAATCCTGTGAGCTTAACGAAACCTAAATAAGGGCATGAAAAATACCCTGCTCTTTCTTATAGGGGGTGGAAATGGCAGACAAAGATCGAATAGGATTTTTGAGTGATAATACAAGAAAGATAAGAAAAGGCTTATTGATTGTTTGCCTAGTTGGTTTCTCTATATCAAAAGTTGGTCTAATTGTTAGAAAAATCAGCTTCATGGGTTCTGAACTAGCTATAACAAATTTTGAATCAATATCTTTTATTCTTGGCATAATGGTATTGTATTATCTTTTGACTTTTATCTGTTACGGTTTTGACGAATATTCTTATGCATATCGGAAATTGCGGGAAAAGTATCTTGAGAAAATAGAATCTGGAAGAGCTTATTCACCCCATGAAATTGACAAGAGCTTAAAATATGCCGAGTCAGAATATGCGAGGCTTGAAACCCAACTGGAGCAAAACGAATATGAGGAACAGAGAGAGAAAATCAGGGATAAGCTCGACGCAAAGAAACGCGAAACAGATAAACTTGCAAGACTTATTGAATTTCAAAGATATTATAGAGGATCTTCTTTTGAACGATTTCGGTTCAGACATTTAAGAACCTTCATGGAGCTGTTAGCTCCAATTGCAATAGGAATCTATACTCTGATTTTGCTCTTCTTTTTTACCCCTATACCACAATTAGCAGAAGATATCGTAAAGCATGATAAAGAACCGGCAACTCAAAACATGCAAATTGACACAGAAAAGGAAAAGCCAACTCTTCTCAATGAAACAAATAACAAAGAAACTTCTCAAATCAAATAGTTTCAGTAAAGGGTTTCTAACATTTTTCTGCACCTGACCGGTGTTCCGCTGGTCGCTCCACACCGTCAGGTGAGAAAGGCGTTAGCAACCTTGGAAATTATAATGAAAAACGAATGGGATTCTAAAGAATGTTTTGGGCAGCAGGCAGAAGATATGCTTCACGGGGAACCACCGTATAAGTGTTTAGACTGCGACATCTTCGATAAATGCCACAAAATAACTATCGCGGCATGTTTGCAAGCAATTTCGACTGATTTGGATCTGATAACTCAAAATGGACTTGCCACAAACAAGCTCATGGGATTTGCAGAACTTAATAAGTTTGCAGAGGCTGATATGAAGAAAGAGAATTGAAAAATTGCTAAGGAACGTGGACGAATTAACTTCCTCAAGTAGGCGCACAGATTTGGGTC
>JAIORT010000159.1 GCA_021107975.1 Bacteroidales bacterium
ATTTAATCAATTATTTTTCCTTAGAAAATCTCTTTAATCATTAAACAAATTATTATCTTTGCTGCCTTTTTGAGACAACCAAAACTTTGAAATAAATGAAATTTATTAAGATTTACGGAGAAAGAAATTCAGGAACAATTTATTTGGAATGGCTTGTTAAAAAAAACCTGAATACTGAAATATTAGAGACCTATGATTTAGGATGGAAACACCGCTTAGCTCCAACAGAAGATGAGATATCAGAAAAAACAAAAAAGGATGTACTCTTTTTATGTCTTGTTAAAAATCCTTATTCCTGGTTACTTTCTATGCACAAACGTCCCTATTTTCACGAAAGCCTGCGAAAACTCAGCTTCTCTGATTTTATTAAATACTCATACGGTGATTACAGAAATCCGATTATAATGTGGAATTTAAAGAACCAATCATATCTTGACCTTTCAAATTTTGTTGAAAACCACAAAATTGTCAGGTACGAGGATGTTTTAAAAGACCCGGTAACAACCATAAATTCTTTGGCAGATAAGTATGGTTTTAAGAAACCGGTATTTTTTAAAAATATTCAAAATCTACTTACAAATACACACGGGATGAAGAGTAGAAAATTTCACAAAGACTATTTCATAAATGAGGAGTGGAAAAAGAGATTGCATAATAGTAACATAAATCATATTAATAAATACCTTGATAAAGATTTAATGGAGAAGTTTAACTACTCATTCTTGTAAATATGTTCAGTAAAAAAAACCTTAAGCAAATCCAATCAAAAGGCATAGAGATTGAAACCATTAATCAACAAATTAATAATTTTAAAAAAGGTTTTCCCTATGCTAATCTTGTGAAACCTGCCACTCCCGGAGATGGAATCCTGACATTTAGCAAAGATACCATTGAAAAGATTATAAAATTTTATGAGCATAACTCGAAAAACATTCGTGTTATAAAATTTGTTCCGGCTTCGGGTGCGGCAAGCAGAATGTTTAAAACCCTTTTTAGCTCTTTAGAAAATAATAATGATTATGATGAAAAGCTAAAAAAGTTTTATTCTGATAAAAGCTTTAATTCGGTGTACAATTTCATTAACAAGATAAAAGATTTTGCCTTTTACAATGACCTGAAAGCTGTTTTGTTGGATGCCGGAATTAATATAGAAGAAAAAGTTGCCAATAAAGAATATTATGTTATTTTTGATTATGTACTTAATGAAAAAGGATTAGACTACGGAAATCTTCCCAAAGCCCTCCTGTTATTCCACCGTTATATTAACAATAACCGTATGGCTTTTGAAGAACACTTAGTTGAAGCTGCCGAGTACGGAACCGTTGAAAATGGAAAAGCTGCAATTCATTTTACTGTTTCACCGGAGCATTTGAAAAAGTTTAGAGATCAGATTGATATTGTAGCAGAGAAATATGAAAAACAATACGATGTTTCGTATGATATTTCTTTCTCCGTTCAGAAACCATCCACTGATACAATAGCTGTTGATATGAATAACGAACCTTTCAGGGAAGCTGATAACAGCCTTTTGTTCCGTCCGGGAGGACATGGGGCTTTAATCGAAAACCTTAACGACTTGGAGGGGGATATTATTTTTATTAAAAACATAGATAACATTGTCCCCGACAGGCTTAAATCCGAAACTACCGTTTATAAAAAAGTTATTGGCGGGCTATTACTTAAGCTTCAGCAACAAATATTTGAGTATTTAAAACTGTTAGATAAAAATGAACCGGAGGATACAAAACTTAAAGAAATAGCTGAATTTGCTCAATCTGAACTTAATATCAACCTGCCTTCTGATTTTAATAATTTAAAATCTTCAGAAAAAATCAAATTTCTATTTGAACATTTGAATCGTCCAATCCGCATTTGCGGTATGGTTAAAAATGAGGGTGAACCCGGCGGCGGACCGTTTTGGGTAAAAAACTCAAAAGGCGAAGTTTCTTTACAAATTGTTGAGTCTTCACAAATCGATCAGGATAATACCGAACAGAAAACGATTTTGCAATCAGCCACACATTTTAATCCTGTCGATCTTGTATGCGGATTAAAAAATTATAAAGGTGAGCTTTTTGACCTGCATCAATTTATTGATTATGAAACCGGATTTATCTCAATCAAATCAAAAGAGGGAAAAAACCTAAAAGCACAGGAATTGCCGGGATTATGGAATGGCGCCATGGCAAACTGGATCACTATCTTTGTGGAAGTTCCTGTTATTACCTTTAATCCGGTAAAGACAGTAAATGATCTCTTACGTGAACAGCATCAGCCTTAAAAAGCAATAATTATCAAATTACAATTTTTAAATTCATCCGTACTGACGGGTTTAACTTTTTTACCTATTTTTGAATTTCACTTCTTCCACGTACGGGATGATTACTTTGATTTTTAAAACATTAACCGGTTAAGAATAAATAACCGATAATAAACGGTTATAAATGCTTAATAAGAATGGAAACGGATTTAAAATTATAAATCAAGCAGTTAATAAATAGAATAATTTTTTATAGTAGAAATAAACGTAATACTTATATTTACAAGTTCTACACCATTAAAAAAACGAAAATATAAATGAGAAGACTATTAATAATTTTATTTTTTGGAGTTTTAATATCTAATTT
>JAIORT010000952.1 GCA_021107975.1 Bacteroidales bacterium
GTGATTTGAGAGGATATGCTTATTACTTCTTTGAATGGATTTCGTATAAAAAAATTAATGCGGTTAACACTAAATATTAAAATAAGGAGGAAATCATGAAAAAACAAATAATTATTATCAGTCTTTTGTTGGTTTTACCGGCAACTATTTTTGCACAGAACAAAAAACATGAAATAGTATTAGGATATGGTGTAGGAACTCATTATGCCATTGTTGAAGAAATGGCAGGCATTCTTGGTGTATTTATTACTTTGGGGACTTTTGATGTTGAATTTGAAAGTGGAACAGGTGCAATTTTATTGGGTTACAGATATTCTGCAGGAGAAAAATTTTCAATAGGGATAGATGGCTCATACACGAAAATAAAGGAGATTCTCAAAATTCAGGGTAACCCAGTCGGCAAACTTGAAAAGGAATTTTATACTATTGCCCCCTATGTAGCATATAATTATATTAAAAAGGAAAACTTCAGTATGTACTCGGGTATCGGGCTTGGCTACGCTTTTGAGAAAGATGAATATACAACAGATGATGGGGGTGATGAAACCAAGAATATCGGAGAATTTGCTTTCCACATAAATGCTTTTGGAGTACGTTATGGCAAATCTATCGGTGGGTATGTTGAAGTTGGTTATGGTTATAAAGGATTAGTGAACCTGGGAGTTTCCTTTAAACTATAACACTTATTTTTTATTACATCATTATAAAATGAAAAAAGTAAATTGTATTTTAATTATTGTCATACTTGGTGTGGCAATAATAGGGTGCGAAAAAAAATCATCATCCGACATTGATCCGGTGATTCCCTTTTACCAGGATTATAAAGTCGTTTATAAGAAATATAAAAACCTGACCAAAGCTAAGGCAACATTCCGCGAAAAGAACAAGGATGGAATTCGGCTTGAATTACAGCCCCCTGCCAAAATTTTATGTAACGGTAAAACAAGCTCATATTCAAATGTGGGCAATTATTTTTATAATTGGGAATTTTCAGGAAATGCCAATGCTTATTTTCAACTTACTGACAACAGATTACGTGTTTTTAATAATAGTATCTTGTTTTCCGAAATAAATGATATTGGTTTCCCCGAAAGTTTCAATACTGTTAACCTCAACGGCACATCCGTGCTACATTGGACCGGCACACCGCTGCAAGAGGGTGAGTTTGTTATGGCTATGATTTTACAGGGTGATAAATTCAGTGGCAGTTATTTTAATGATACTATAGGCAGCACATCTCTTGCACTTACGTATGACGGTATGTTTGACCTGGTCGCTGGGTATGCAGAGATTCAGCTCAGCCGCGAAACATATCTTGGGAACGTAAGCCAGCCGGATGGCGACGCAGGTGGACAAAGAGTTATTCTTGTTGAAACCAAGAAAGCAATCGTATTGAATTGATGTTTCCTGGTGTCCCATCGCACAAAAAAGGAGTTTTACGGAAAATAAAATATAACAATCACGTCAACCCGGATTGCTAAAAGCTATGCAACTCCTGATAGCCGGTTACACAAGGCGTTAACCTTTTTTTACTGCACATCCCGGGCATATCAATCTCATTTTACACATTGCACAGGTTTTTTTCCTGCTGATAGTTCCACTGTAAAACGAAACCAAAAGCAGAAAAACAAGAACAACAATTTTTAAAACTGTAAATTCCTGAAAAAGAGAAATAATAATTAAAACAAGCGGTATCAGGGTTAAAAGCCCGTAAGTGAACGGGGCGATTTTTATACCTGTACTTTTTGAGAAATCTTCAATTTTTCCTTTTTTAAAAAGCAAAGCCGATAATTTTCCCCAGCCAAGACAACACCATTTGTCGTAATAATAACAGTTTTTACAAACAATTTTTCGCAGTACAATGCCAACCATAATAATTGCAAAAGCAAGATAAATCCACGCAGCAATAGGGCTTAAAAACCAGCAACCGATAGTTCCTGCTGCAATCCAAAGGAGCATAACAAAATTGCCGAAGAATATGCCTTTTTTGGAATATTCTTCTGCCCCCTGTTCGTAGATTTTTAGTTCTTTTGTCATAGCAATCTTTTTAGGTCGTCCCTAACGGGACTGTTAATTATTTTTTATTTTTAACCACTGCACTGCCGTGCAGTGTTACAAACAGATTGTCCCTATCGGGACTTGATTTTTTTTACTATAAATTCCATAGGAATTTGCTATTTGTAGCCATGAACGGAAGTTCATGGTTATTAATTAAAATTCAAATAAAATCCCGTAGGGATGACCTGTTTCAGTCATAAAATTATTTGTAAAAATCAAGCAGAATACCAATATTTATTCCCTGCAAGAAATTCATCAACTCCCTTTTTCTTTAGCTTCCTTAAATTTTTTATATGACCAATGCCATGATTTTGTTTTAGGAAGTCCAGTTTTTCGCATGTCTCAAATTCATCGCATTGCCAACATCCGTCAATGCCTTTTTTCTGACAGCATTTTCTGATTTTACAAAAAGGCGGACCGCCACCACCTTTACATGCTCTCTTGCACCGCAATTTCACCATTGCCCCCAACACTTCGTAGCATTGTTTATAGCCTTTAAATACTTCAAAAAATGATAATTCGGATAAAGTTTCTGCAGTCTTATCAAATTTTGATTGTCTTA
>JAIORT010000426.1 GCA_021107975.1 Bacteroidales bacterium
GAACTTGCTAAAAAACGTTTTTCCGTTAGGAAATATAAGCCTGACCTAATACAGGAGGAGGATTTACTTTATATTCTCGAAGCCGGACGGATAGCTCCGTCTGCTGTGAATTACCAGCCCTGGTATTTCATTGTAATTAAAGATGAAGAAAACCGGAAGAAGGTTAATGAACTTTATCACCGGGATTGGTTCGGGCAAGCGCCTGTTGTTATTATTCTCCTTGCAGACCATAGTCAGTCGTGGAAACGGTCTGTCAATGGAAAAGACCATGCAGATATTGATGTTGCCATCGCAGCAGACCATATAACTCTCGCTGCTGCTGATAGAGGTTTGGGTACATGCTGGGTTTGTAATTTCGATAAGGAAAAAACAATAAAGATGTTTAATCTTCCTGACCACATTGAACCGGTCGTTTTACTGCCTTTGGGTTATCCTGCCGAGCAGACAGATACTGATAGGCATTCACACAAACGGAAACCTTTGGATAAAATAGTTTGTTGGGAAAAGTTCGTTATCTAATTCCTTTTTACTAATGTAGATTTGTTTCTGTATTTTAATAAAAGAAAAATAATGATAAGAATAAAACAAGCTATTCAACAGTCGATAGAACTAAAGCAAAAAATACTCACAGATGAATCCTTATTACGGGTAATCGGTGAAATTTCGGAAATATGTGTAAAAGCCTTACAAAAAGGAGGAAAGGTTTTATTTTGCGGCAATGGTGGCAGTGCGGCAGATGCACAACATCTTGCTGCCGAACTCTCAGGACGATTTTATTTCGACCGCGAACCGCTCTTTGCAGAAGCCTTACATGTTAATACTTCTTACCTTACGGCTGTTGCAAATGATTATTCTTATGATGACATATTCTCCAGATTGGTTAAGGCAAAAGGCAGGGAAGGTGATGTGCTGATAGGTTTGTCAACTTCAGGTAATTCAGCCAATGTGATAAAAGCGTTTGAGGTTGCCAGGGAAACCGGAATGATTACCGTGGGTCTGACAGGTGAAACAGGCGGGAAAATGAAAGAGGTTTCCGATTACCTCATCAATGTCCCCTCAAAGGATACACCGCGTATTCAGGAGAGCCATATTTTGGTCGGTCATATTATTTGTGAATTGATAGAGACAAAGATGTTTGGATAATTTGTAAAAGGTGAATAAGTGAATATCTAAAGTCGGAAGGTGATTAATAAAATATCACGCAAAGCCGCTAAGTCAAAATAATAATTTATTGTTTACTATATTAACTTTACTTTATTAATTTCTTTGCGTCTTTGCGTGAAACAAATTTTTTTTTACCAATAGAACTATGATAATACAAGAAGCAATTATACTTGCAGGCGGTTTTGGAACACGACTAAAGGATGTCGTCAGCGATATTCCGAAGGTTATGGCGCCGGTCAATCAACGACCGTTTCTTGAATATCTGCTGGATTACCTCGACAGTAATGAGTTTAATCATATAGTATTGTCCGTAGGGTATAAGAACGAGGTCATCAGAAAGCATTTTGGAAATAAATATAAATCAATTAAGATTGATTATGCCATTGAGGATAAGCCCCTCGGAACCGGCGGTGGCATTAAGAAAGCATTTGAATACATACGGGGATACAGTGCCCTGGTTCTAAATGGCGACACCATGTTCAGGATAGAGATGAACAGGATATTGAAATTTCACTTTTCAAACCGTTCAATGTTTTCAATAGTACTACGAGAGCTTGACAGGGTTGACCGTTATGGAACTGTTAAGCTGGGCGAAAACCACCGGATTACCGGTTTTGAAGAAAAAGGTAAACAAACCGGAGCGGGTTTGATAAACGGTGGCATTTATTTGATTGATAAAAATTTTTTTTTAACAAGGGATTTTCCTGACAAATTTTCAATTGAAAAGGATTGTTTTGAAAAAATGTATAATTTTTTTCCCTTTTACGGATTGGTTTCCAAACAATATTTTCTTGATATAGGAATTCCTGAAGATTATCAAAGAGCACAAGATGAATTTAAAAAATTTGTTTATTGACAATTCCTGGTCGCTTTTTCTTGACCGTGATGGTGTCATCAATAAAAGAATCATTGGCGATTATATTAAAAGATGGGAAGAATTTGAATTCCTGCCCGGGGTTTTAGAAGCGCTTGAAGATCTAACTAATATCTTCGGGAAGATTTTTGTTGTGACTAACCAGCAGGGTATCGGAAAAGGTTTGATGACTGAGATTGATTTGGAGAACATTCATGAAAAAATGATGGTGGATATCAGGTGTCATGGAGGCAGGATAAATAAAATATATTATTCGCCATACAGGGCAGAAGAGAAAAACGTTTTCCGCAAGCCCAACCCGGGTTTGGCAAGAAAGGCAAAAATTGATTTTCCGGATATTGAATTTAAAAAATCAATAATGGTTGGCGATTCAATTACAGATATGCAATTCGGAAGAAACGCAGGGATGAAAACGGTATTTATATCACAGGATGAAGAGTTGTTAAAAGAAAATCCTGAACTCATTGATTTTATTTTCTCTGACCTGAAAAGTTTTGCATCCGCACTTTCTCTCGCATAAATCCGAAAAAGCCCGGTAAAATAATTATATTATCTTTGTAAATATTTAACCTGTT
>JAIORT010000870.1 GCA_021107975.1 Bacteroidales bacterium
TTTTTCTTAAAATAATAAACAAAGGCAATGGCAGGTATAGCAAGCAGGTTAAGCAGGTGTACTCCAACTGAAAGCCCTATCATAAATGCAATAAATATAATCCACCTGTAAGCATGTTTTTCATCGGCTTTTTCTTCCCATTTCAGGATTGCCCAGAAAACCAGGGCAGTGAAAAAAGACGACATAGCATAAACTTCACCTTCAACAGCCGAGAACCAAAACGAATCGGAAAAAGTATAAGCCAGCGATCCCACAACAGCGCTACCGAAAATGGCGTACATTTTACCCTGGGTCAGTTCACCCGATCGCAATGCAAGTTTTCTGGCAAGCATGGTCAGTGTCCAGAAGAGGAACAGTATGGTAAAGCTGCTGGATAAAGCCGACATTATGTTGATCGTAAATGCAACATTAGCTTCATTTCCAAAAGCAAATAAAGTGAAGAATCTGCCTAACAATTGGAAAAACGGCGCTCCCGGCGGATGACCTACCTGCAACTTATATGCTGTGGCAATATATTCGCCGCAATCCCAAAAGCTTGCAGTTGGCTCGCAGGTTGCGATATATACAAATGAGGCGATGGCGAAAACGATCCAGCCGAGTATAGTGTTGATATTTTTGTAATTATTCATCTGAATTCATTTTATAAAAATGCGAAATTAAAAATATTAAATGAATCTGTTTTAATTCTCGATTGTTTATTTATATTTGTGCGTACTAATATCTATAATTATTTTTATGAGAAATTTAATCGTTATTATTTTAACTTTATTCCTGATTTCGGTAAGTAGAATAACAGGATTAGCTCAGAGCGTATTTCATGAACAGGCATCTGAAAATAGCAACCCACATCTTTCGATTTCCAGGGAGGGATTTAAAACAAATCTAAATTTACGTAATATTTCCGGGGATACTATATGGATAAATGATTCAATATATAAATACTATGGTTTGGACGACGAATGGGTAATTGACGGGTGTATAAAAGTTTTAACACGTGATGGAAATGGAAATGCTAAATCGGAAATTGAACTTGAATATCAAGCTGAAAATAATGATTGGGAAAATAGATATTTATCAAGTTATTCTTATTATAATGATGATTCGGAGCGAATAAAAGAAATATTTACAAATTTGTGGGTTAGTGATAATAATGAATGGATTGATTATTACCATTTAAAAAACAATGAGAATGGAAGTATTGATGAGTATTATTGGAAAATTTGGGACTTTTCTACTAATAATTATTTGGGAGGTATAAAATATACTCATTCTTATAATGAATTTGGAATTTCGGATTATACTACATATTCATTTAATACAACAGAGGAAAAATGGGTATATTCATACAAAACCTCGTATTATTATAATGCAAATGGACAAAATATTGAAATATTGAATCAAGATTGGGATGCGGATTTACAAGAATGGATAGATATCTCACATAGTTTATTGACTTACGAAGAAAATGGATATCTGCAACAAATAGTATTTCAAGGATGGGACAATATCTTAAATAATTGGATAAATATCAACAAATCTTTATGTTCTTATGACGAGAATGGAAATATAGTTGAAAGTAAAAGTATGGAGTGGTATAACGGATGTAATTGTTGGGTTGAAGAAAACCTTGAATTATATTATTATGATCTAAACAATAATGTTACTGAATATATTTTTAAAGAATGGGACAGCATTAATAATGTTTGGGGAAATAGCAGTCGTTTGCTTTATACTTATGATGAGTTCGGAAATAATATCTATTATGCATCTCAAAATTGGTATAACAATAATTGGCAAAGTTTCGATCAATGGTTTTACGATTATTATAATAATGAATTAATAAAAGTTTTGCATCAAACGTGGATATACAATACTTGGTATAATTATAAACAGGAACTTTATTCTTTTGATAACAATGAGAACAAAATCCAATATTCGGACTATATATGGCATTTAGATTTAAATATTTGGGTTAAAAAAAACAGAGAAGATTATTTCTGGTCAAAATTTGAAACAAGCAATATTTCTAAACATCACCAAAATGTGTCTGTTTCGGTATATCCAAATCCAACAGATGGTTTTGTTAATATTATTATTAATGAACACATCACAAACCCGGTAAATCTGTTTGTTATTGATTCAAAAGGTAAGATAGTAAAAAATCAAATCATCACAAAACAACAGAGCAGCATTGATTTATCGGAACTGCCAAAGGGCATATATTTTATTCATTTAGATAATCCGCAACTGTTAAAAACCATTAAAGTAGTTGTGCAATAAAAAAGTTTTTAACTTTAATAAATAAGCCCACTCTAAAAAGTCACTTTTTCGCCACTAAAGCACTAAAACACAAAATCCCACTAAAATTATTGGCTGGTATTCATTACTTTGTGAAATTTTGTGACTTGGTGTTTTTGTGGCATTTTTAAATTTCTTGCTTTTCGGAGTGGACTCATAAATTTATGTTCAACAAAATTTCTCCCTAACGGTACTAATGACACTTTTAAAATAGCCTCAATAACATCGAATTTGTTGTAACTAATCAGTGTATAATACTAAATTGTATTAGGTTTTATTTAAGCAACATAAGTTATTTAACCGCAA
>JAIORT010000618.1 GCA_021107975.1 Bacteroidales bacterium
TTTTATCCTAAATTTGTTCTTTCTCAAAAAATAGTTTGATGAGATATTTATTCCTGTCTGTTCTTTTGTTGGTCTTTAGCCTGGCATCTTATTCACAAGTATATAAAGTGTCGGGAAAAATAATTGATACCGACTCTCGTGATCCTCTATCATTTGTAAACATTTTAATAAATGACGGACACAGGGGCGGCACGACTGATATTGACGGTAAGTTCTCGTTCAGGTCGGCAGAGGAGATAAAACTACTTAAGTTGAGTTATGTCGGATACGAAACCTTGCTGTATCCGGTTATGAATCAAACGGAAAAGATTGTAATAAAACTTAAAAAAACTGAAATTCAGTTGCCCGAGTATATTGTATTCCCAACCGAAAACCCTGCCCACCGTATCATTAAAAATGCTGTGGCGAACCGGGATAAAAACGATCCTGAGAAACTGCCTGCTTTTTCATACACTTCTTATGATAAGATGATTTTCACAATGAAACTCGATAGCCTGCATGCAGCAGATACTCTGAAAATTGATAATGCTGATATGAATCTGAGGGAATACCTGAATAAACATCATATATTTATAATGGAAACTATCTCGGAAAGGAAGTTCATGTATCCTGACAAAAACAATGAAAAAGTAATTGCAACAAAAATTGCCGGATTCAAAGATCCGATTTTTATTTTTCTGCTATCACAAATGCAATCCTCCTCTTTTTATAGTGAGATAATAACCATAGCTGTTAACAATTACGTCAATCCCATCAGTAAAGGAAGTACAAAAAAATATTTTTTCCTTCTGCAGGATACTTTGTACACAGGTACTAATGACACTGTTTTTATTATTTCGTTCCGACCGCAAAAAAATACAAATTTCGACGGACTAAAAGGAGTAATCTCCATTAATACTCATAACTGGGCAATTCAAAATGTGATAGCCGAGCCGGCGATTAGTGATGGTGTTTTCAGCCTTAAAATTGAACAAATGTATGATTTAATTGACGGAACACAATGGTTTCCCATACAATTAAACACCAAAGTTGTTTTGAAAAGCCTGGTCTTTTCGGATTCTTCTTTGAACCTTAATACCGGAAAAATAAAAGATACGACAAATGTAAAAGCAAATAATATGCTTATAGGTACAGGCAAGAGTTATATCCGGGATATTAATCTGAACCCGGGTCTGCGGAAGCGTGATTTTACAAACTTTACAGTTGATGTTGATCCTGATGCCTCTCATCGTAAGTCTGAGTACTGGCTTGATTATCGTTTAGATTCACTTACTCAAAAGGAAATAGATACCTACCGGTTTATCGATAGTATTAGTAAAGAAGCACATTTGGAACGCAAGGCAAAAACGTTTGAAAGTTTATTAACAGGCAAAATACCATGGGGATATTTTGATATGGACATGAACAGGTTTATAAAATATAATGCTTACGAAGGGATTGCCTTGGGAGTGGGCTTGAATACCAATGAAAGGCTTTCGCAGATTTTTAGTATCGGCGGTTTTGCCAGGTACGGATTTAAAGATAAGACATTAAAATACGGGGGAGATTTAAGTTTGATGATCCTATATAATTCCGAATTACAACTTGATATTGCTTACATGGATGATGTTACGGAAACAAGCGGTGTTACTTTTTTCGATGAAAACCCCAGACTGCTTAAACCTGAATATTTCAGAAATCTACTTATAAAACGGATGGATAAGACCAGGGTGTACAGCAGTTCAATCGGTTTTCGAACATTGAAATATATAAAAATGAACATCGGGCTGATTAAAAGCCATAAACAGGTTACGAACGATTATCGTTACGCTGTTAGCGATCAGGATTTGAGAATCTATCACGATAGTTTTGATTTTACAGAAGTACGAATTGGTTTAAAATACGCTTATGGTGAAAAATTCATTAAAAACATGCGGAAAAAAATTTCCTTTGGTTCCGATTATCCTATTCTATGGTTCCAATACAGCCGGGGCATAAAGGGCTTTCTTGACGGTGATTTTAACTTTAACCGTTATGATTTTAAGATAATAAAATCATTTTATTCAAAGTATCTTGGAGAAACCTCCCTTAAACTTGCTGCCGGATACGTTGATACCGATATTCCATACACTAATCTTTACAATGGAAACGGAAGTTATCGCGCTTTTACTTTGTTTGCTCCCAACAGTTTTGCTACAATGCGGATGAATGAATTTCTCAGTAACAAATACATTGCCCTGTATTTTACTCATGATTTTGGTAAATTGCTCTGCCATGGCGAACGCTTCCAGCCCGAATTTGCTTTTGCCACCAACATTGGTTTCGGATGGCTCGATTTCAACGACAGCCATTACAACATCGAATACAAGACCATGGAAAAGGGGTATTACGAATCGGGAATTCTTGTTAACAATTTACTAAACCTGCAATTGTACTCATTAGGGTTAGGCATATTTTACCGGTATGGACCATATACTTTCCCTTATGCATTGGATAATCTGGGAGGAAAGATTACACTAAAGTTTGGGTTCAAAACTCCTGAACCACAATAAACTTCAAGCTGCCACTGAATGAGCATGCCCACCTGCCCGCCCGGATGAATCCTTTAGACGGGAATGT
>JAIORT010000946.1 GCA_021107975.1 Bacteroidales bacterium
TTGCCGAATACAAAGAAGAAAAAAAGATTTCAGACAGCCTTATTGCCACTCTTGACGCAGTCCGTTTCCGTTTTGGTTTCAACGCGATTCGTGTGGGCAGGACACTGGCGGTATGATCTCCATAAGCGCTAAGTTGTTTTGTAAAGATGAACGTCGAACATCGAATAATGAAATCGCTTCGCTCCGCCGGTTTAGAAAAATAGGCAGAATACCATATTCAAAATTCGATGTTGGACGTTCGATGTTCGATGTTTATTTTTTTAGTAAACCTTCCACAGTTCATCCAGCGGAAAAACAACTTGATGCCTATGAGTATGATCCCTTTAACCGTTCGTTCATATTATTCATTGATGTGGGGCACGAGTTCTCCTGGGGAAATCTGCGCTGCTGCAAAACAGCGCGGTTATAATCGACTGGCCCTTACGGATACGGATAATCTTTACGGGTTGTGGCCTTTTTTAAAGGCTTGCGAGCGCATGGGAATTACACCCATCGTCGGCGCGGAACTGACGGATTGCGCATCAAAGCGACGCGCTGTCTGCCTTGTTGAAAACGATGAAGGCTATCGCAACCTGTGTCGCCTCATTACCCTCCGTCATTCAGATGATTTGTTTGATCTAAAATCAGCCATTATTGACCATTCTAAAGGGCTTGTCGTACTTACCCAAAGCCGGGAACTTCTTTCGAACTGGCATGAAGCCGGGGTGACGGTTGCGGCGGCTGTTCCGCGAAAACCGGATAGCGCCGGCTTTCGATTGCGGAAAACAGCAAGACATCTTGGCATACCTATGGTCGCTACGCCCGGAAGCTTTTTTTTAAATCCGGATGATATCGAGATTCACCGAATGCTGAGAGCCATCGATTTAAACACTTCTCTTTCCAGGCTGACCGTAAAAGACACAGCGCCTCCTTCGGCATGGCTTGCTCCGGCATCAGTGTATGCCGGAAATTTTGATATCTGGCCTAATGCTGTTACTTATACCGAAGAGATTGCCGGACGGCTTACGTTTACCGGTCCTTCCAATGGACTTGTCCTTCCGCCGTGGGATGATAAAAAAAAGCATACTGCTGGAGAACTTTTGAGAAATGCCGCATATAAAGGGGCCGGACGGCGATATGGAAATGATCTGTCCGAGACCGTGGTTGACCGCCTTGAACATGAACTTGGCATTATTGAAAAGATGAAATTTTCATCGTACTTCCTGGTGGTTCAGGATATCGTATCGCGCAGCCCGCGCATATGCGGGCGCGGAAGCGGGGCGGCATCGCTTGTAGCTTACTGCATGGGAATCACCAATGTCTGCCCAATCAAACATAACCTGTATTTTGAACGGTTCCTTAATCCTGGTCGTTCGGATCCGCCTGATATCGACATTGATTTCGCATGGGACGAGCGGGATGACATACTCGCTTTTGTATTAAAACAGTATAAAGGTCATGCAGCCATGGTATGTAATCATGTCACTTTTCAGCCACGCATGGCTATACGCGAAGTGGCCAAAGTTTACGGGCTTACGGACAATGAGATCGGCCAGGTGTCCAAACGGCTGCCATGGTTCCGGCAGGTGGCTTATAAAGACAACGACTTGCTGGTGCGCTTAAAACAATTACCCGAGTTCAGGCAGCTTGATTTTTCGCAGCCGTGGCCGCAGATTCTCAGGATTGCCCAGAATATTATCGGCAATCCGCGATATCTGTCCGTTCATCCGGGGGGCGTGGTTATTACTCCTGATCCGATTGATAATTACGTACCTGTTGAAATTGCTCCAAAGGGCGTTTTTATTATCCAGTGGGAAAAAGATGCTGCAGAAGATGCCGGACTGGTCAAGATCGACCTTTTAGGAAACCGCAGTCTGGGTGTTATCCGTGACGCTATAGCAAATATTTCCCAAAGCGGTATTTCCTTTGATGAGAAAAGCTGGGAGCCTGAAGACGACGCTGCTACGCAGGAGAATGTGGCCGCAGGAAATACAATGGGCTGTTTTTATATCGAGAGCCCTGCCATGCGTTTGCTCCAGAAAAAAGCAAAAGTCGGCGATTTCGAGCACCTGGTTATCCACAGCAGCATTATCAGGCCGGCTGCTAACGAATTCATCCGCGAGTATGTCCGCAGGCTGCATGGCGGAAAGTGGGAGCCAATCCATCCCCTGCTGGAGGACGTGCTCGATGAAACTTTCGGGATTATGGTTTACCAGGAGGATGTTTCAAAAGTAGCCGTAGCAATGGCAGGTTTTTCACATGCTGATGCGGACGGCCTTCGAAAGATAATGTCCAAAAAAGACAAAGTTCGCAGGTTACGTGATTATAAGCAGCGTTTCGAAAAAGGCGCACGCCTACGAGGCGTTACAGGCAAACAGATTGATGCTGTCTGGAACATGATGATGAGTTTTGACGGCTACTCTTTCTGTAAGCCCCACAGTGCAAGCTATGCCCGCGTGTCTTTCCAGGCAGCCTTTTTGAAAACCCATTACCCTGCAGAATTTATGGCTGCTGTTATAAGCAACCAGGGCGGTTTTTACAGTACGTTCGCTTATGTGTCGGAAGCACGGCGCATGGGAATAAAGGTGCTGCCTCCTGACGTGAACAAAAGTGATAT
>JAIORT010000843.1 GCA_021107975.1 Bacteroidales bacterium
CCTTCCAGGTCGAGGATATCCGGCTCTAATGCCACATCAATTACTTTTTGGCTTCCAATTTCAATTTCCTGTGGTATCATACCAACAAACTTGAAAACCAAAATCTTTGCATCAGATGGAACACTAAGAGTGTATTTCCCATCAAGGTCGGTTACGGTACCAATTGTAGTACCTTTAACAACAATTTGAACGCCAGGGATAGGCTGACCATCATCCGAACTTGTGATGGTACCTGTTATTTCCCTGTCTTGAGCTTGTAAAAACTGCATTCCTATAAAAAACATGAATGCAAGAAAAAGGGTAAATTTTCTCATAACATAAGAATTTTAGTTAGTAAATATTTAATAAAAAATAGATATTATATTTATTTAGTTTTTTCAATAAAATAAATTAATTATTAACATTTATTATTTTAGTAAAAACCGTCGCAAAATAAAGATAACTTCCTTTCAATCCAAAAATAAATTAAAATATAATTAACAATTAATTTTTAATAACTTTACTTTAGTTGTGTAATTATAAGCATATCAAGGAACTAACCTCTTTTCTTTAATTTTTCAAAATTATAACTAAGCCATAAAAACTTTAGTAATATGCAAATATATATAATAATATTTACGAAATCCCATTTTTTTTAATGTAATTTCCGATAATAGATACCGGGCAGTAAAATTAACAATAAAAATACAATTGTATTAATAGTGCTTCCCAGCCCAATGAAATAGGGTGCTATAATTAATATAATCGTTGAAACCATGTAAATATAAAATCCCCGGCGCTTCAGTTTCCAGATATAAAATGCGCCTAAAAAAGAAAGACCATAAAGGATAACGCCCGATAAATTCAACAATAGTATAGGAGTAGTATTAAAATTCCTTTCCGGTAGAAAATCATTTAATATTGTAGTTAACCATTTATTAAAAATAATACCGGTTAAGAACAACAAAGTAAATAATCCCGAATATACAAATACGGCTACACAAAGAATTGATAAAAAAAAGGGTCTTTGCTTTTTAATCAATAAATCTTTCTCTTCTTTATCTGAACTGCTTATAGAAAGTTGATCCTTCTGCATTTTACTAAGTCAATATTTTCAATTTATTCCAGGCTTCCCACTAACTTTTCTACCTCTTCAAGGATTTCGCAGGATTCAACCAATTCTTTCATTTTATTGTGGTCATCATACAAGGGTCTGTCAACATCAAGGAATTCTACATATTTTCTAACTATTTCTTTTGCTTTTGTAACCCCTTTCCCGAAATTATAATCGCGGAAATCCAGTGCCTGAGCGGCAGCCATTATCTCTATACCAAGTATTCCATACGCATTATCTAATATCTGGAAATTTTTGATTGCCGTGTTCATACCCATCGAAACAAAGTCTTCCTGGTCGGCGGCAGCGGGAATTGACTGAACAGAAGCCGGAGCAGAGAGTATTCTTTGTTCAACAATCTGCATATCGGCAGTATATTGGCTCAGCATTAAACCTGAAAACATACCTGCACCTTTTGTAAGGAAAGCAGGCAGTCCAACACTCAAAGCCGGGTTATTCAGCCGGTTCATCCTTCTTTCCGACATTACGCTAACCATAGTAATAGCTGCTCCAGCCATATCCATTGGCAACGACACGGGGGACCCCTGGAAATTAGCTCCGGACAACTGAAGATTTTCATCGGGGAAGAATACAGGATTATCGCCCACGCCATTTAATTCAATCTCAACCTGCGAACGGGCATAAGCCAGGGCGTCGTGCGCAGCGCCTATTACCTGTGGTGAAGAACGCATTGAGTAAGCATCCTGCACTTTATGCGGAACTCTGCCTTCTTTTAAATCTCCTCCCTGAACCATTTTATTGATTGCGCCGGCACTACGGATAGCACCTGTAAAACCACGTACTTCATGTAATTTTACAGTATAAGGTTTCATATTGGCTTTTAATGCTTCGAGCGACATGGCTGCGCCAATCTCAGCCTGCTTCAGCCAGCGGTTGGCATCGTACAGGAACAGAGCGCTCATAGCAGTCAGGACATTGGAACCATTGATAGTTGCCAGTCCATCCCTTGCCATTAACCCGGGAATTTCTATCCCTGCTTTATCTAAGGCTTCTTTCCCTTCATACAATTCACCTTTGTAATAGGCTCTTCCTTCACCCATCATAAGTAAAGCTATCTGCGACATTGGCGCTAAGTCGCCACTAGCCCCGACAGAGCCTTTCCTGCAAACCCAGGGTGTTACACCTTTGTTCAGCATTTCAATAAGGGTTAAAGTAATTTCAGGGCGAACACCCGAATTGCCATGAGCATGAACATTTATCCTGCCCAGCATTGCACCTCTCACATAATCCAACGGCATGGGGTCGCCAATGCCGGCGGCATGGTTATAAACTAAATATTTCTGGAAGTCTTTTACCTGGTCATCGTTTAGAACCATCTCAGAAAATTCACCGATACCGGTATTAACGCCGTACATAATTTCGTTTGCCTGGATTTTTTTCTCAAGCATAGCCCGGCATTTTTTTATTCGTTCTAATGCATCAGGATGCAATTCTACTTTTTCGTTGTAACGGGCAACCTTAACTACATCTTCTATTGTTA
>JAIORT010000490.1 GCA_021107975.1 Bacteroidales bacterium
CCCTGACAGGGGTTTCGAACCCTGTCAGGGTTAGGGATTAAAAGTAATAAAATAATTCGCTAAAAAGTTCCAGATTGTTACGACCCCAATAGCAAACAACTTCGAAAGATAGAAGTGTTTATGATATTTACTCACCAGTATCCAGAGGATTAATGTATTTATAACAAGCCCGATAAGAGATATAGTAAAAAACTGAGTATATTCCATAGCAATTTGTGGGTTATGGCTTTGAAAAGTCCAGATACGGTTGAGCAGATAATTGGTGCTTGCAGCCACAGCGAATCCAATGGCATTAGCAACATATTTGGGAATTTTGAGCCATTCTTTACAAACAAAAGTTATCCCGAAATCAACAAAAAGTCCGGTAAAACCAACCACTCCGAACTTAATGAATTTCCAAAGAAAGCTCCAGCTTAAATATTCCGACATTTCATTTTTAACTTAATTTCGCGAGTCTATTTATATAAGTCTAAAGTTTATATTAAAATATATGGAATGCACATTAGTTCTGGGATAACCTTTTGTAACAAAACCATTACTGTATTCATATCTTACTTCGAAGCCAAATTTGTTGTATAAGATGCCACCGCCAATCAGTAAGCCCAAATTTGATTTATATACTTCATCTACTGCGGGTTTTGTGACGGGTTCTTCATGTCCATAAAAAAGATCCTGAATTGTTATTTCATTTCTATATCCGTTTAAACTCCCAAAAGATATACCAGCATTAAAAAATGGCTTAATTTTATTATTATTAGGAAACTTATGCTTTAATAAAAAGTTACATTTGAAGTACTCCATCTGAAAATGTAAATCATGTATAATATATTTATGATAATTGTAATTATATTCGTGGCTTGTATGTGTATTATAACGTTTATATAAAAATTCTGCTCTTATTGAATTTACTTCTCTGTTTCGCGGTAATACAAATTCAAGGAATCCCCCAAAGGTTGGATTATATGATAAAGGAAAATTCGCCAAAGTTAATTTAGGTCTTTCATCTCCCATAAATTTCAATTTTGTAATGGTTAAACCGATAAATAAGCCTGCTTCAAATTTAATTTTACTTCTATGTTTTGAATAGGAATTTTCTGTACTGCTTTGACATAAATTGTAAGCTTGAATCAATTCATATAAAGGCTCAGTTTTATATGGTATATCTTTAATTTTTTTAGTAATTAATGGACAATCATTAAATATATAAGTTAATTGTCCTAAATAATTATTGTTAGTAACGATAGGATGTTTTCCCGATATTTTATCCACTTTTAAATATCTCCGGTAAATTAAAAGTATAATTTCAGATGTGTCTTTTTGTATGTAATAATTAATCCTGTCTAAGTCGGTTTTAAATAAATATAATGAAGCTTTCCCATAAATCAAAACCTGTAAAAAGACAGTATCTTCTATAATTAAACCATAAGGATCATATGTCAATTTTTCAGGTTTATCAGGAGTTAATTCAACTTCAACAAAACGACTAATATAAATTTCATTTGCAACATTAAAAGAAAGCAAATCGGCTGGGTAATAAATTAAATATTCAAAATCGCTTGCATGTTTTTTGAAATGAATTTGAGTTGGGTTTTTATCCCAGTTGCGATAGTCAATATATCCAAAGACAGTGTCTTTGTCTGACTTAACTATGTAACCTTCTCTATAATTTGCCTGACTAAATACATAATTAATATTAAGAAACAGGTAACCGCTAAAGGCTATAACTAATAAATAAAATTTTTTATTTAACATCGTAAATTTTTGTTGATATATCAATGTTCAATATTTATACAAAATTTAAAAATTCTAATCGTTTTTAACAACTACCTGTGATTTTTCATTAAAAACATAAATCAGACGAAAAGTGATTACGTTGTTGTATTGATGCCTCGTCCAGGTTTCACCCTTGTTATTCTCGAATTCTCTTGTACGGATTTTTGCTAAGGAATATGAATACCTTATATTAAATTTTAATTTTGGTAATTTTTTATAAATTCTGAAACGCAAGTCAATAAGCACATTGAAATCATTTCTGTTATACGGACCACCATTTAAAGTAGTAGTAATATTAAGGGTATCGTGTTCGTATTCTTTTATACTAACCAACCTTCCATAGGAAAATCCTAAACCTGCGGTAATAATATCTTTATCGGTATAACTGACTAAAACAGGAACTTCAAGGTAATCAAGCTTTAGTTTATATTGTCCATTTAAAATTGCAATAACGTTTCCGGCAGTATCAGTAACCTTGTCTTCATAATATTTTCCCTCGTACGATCCTTTCTGGTTAAAGATGGTTTCAATACTGAATGAAAAATTTTTACCAAAGGGAACTATTGCCGCCGCTCCCATATTAAGCCCGAATTTTCTAAATCCAAATTTCTCATCTCCATCCACCTGTGTCATGTTTAACCCGGCAATCACAGCTCCACGGATTCTTTGCCCGAAGCTGGTACTGGAAAAGAAAGACAGAAATATGACAGAAATTGTTATGTATAGTTTTATCTTCATTAATACCTTAATAATTATGGATACAAACGTAATAAACTTTTAGAAATTTTTTAATGAATGAATTTTATA
>JAIORT010000571.1 GCA_021107975.1 Bacteroidales bacterium
GTGCATAAATATCGGCTGTGTTGGTACTGAAATTCATAACACCGTTTCCGTAAATATCATTCCATTGGGTCAGGTCGCTGCCGAATTGTATGTCAGCATTTCCTGCAATCACAAAGCCGTTGTGTGTATTATTGATTATTTCATTATGATTTGTAAAATTATGTGAGTTGACATTATTAAAAACGCCATCTAAGTTATTTTGAATAATACATCCGGTAAAAGTCTGGCTCGATGCCGACTGCATCCAAACGCCATATTCCGTATTGTTTTCAAAAATACAATTATCAATTACAGGCGAAGAAGTGTAATAATCCTGAATATGTAAACCGTTATGAAGACTGTAACTAAATGTTGAGTTCGAGAAATCAACACTTCCCGAATTTCCATAGAGGCGGACATTTCCACTGCTTGATCCACCATAAGAAATATTACAATAGTCCAAAATGCAGGCACCATCAGGATTGGCAAAATATAGGTATCTCCAATCACCAGGGGCAGGAGATGCTTGATTTGAAGTAAATGTAATGCTATCGGAAACTGTCCCGGCGGCTATCAGTGTCCCATTAACCTGAAATTGATAATTGCCTGCAAATTTTAATGTATTGCCCGGTTCAATGGTCAATGTGTTGCCATCAAGAACTTTAAAATCAGCTCCGCCAGGAACATAAGGAGCGCCGTGGTTAATCCAGGTTTGAGTACCTATATCTGTTCCATGTACAAATATAGCATTAGGATTATTACCTGAAATGGTATTACTACCTGTAACACGTCCAACAGTTGCTGCCCAAACATACATTGCATAATTCCCGTTGTTTTCCAAAATACAATCGGAAATAAACGGTGTTGAATAACTGAAATGGCACGAAATACCATAATCCAGGTTATCGCTTATGGTGCAATTTTGAATTATAGGATCGGCATTAGCACTTACCCCGATGCCTGAATTTCCGCTATAAGATATTTCACTATTCCGGATTGTAACATTTGACCCATCGCCATAAATGTAAACGTTTGCAGTATAATATCCACCATATTGAATTAAACAATTATCCATTAAACAACCGGCATCAGCATTAACAAAATAAAAACGGTTCCAGTAGCCTGGTGTTGGAGTGGCTTGGTTTGAAGTAAAAGTGATCTGATCAGTGCTCCCATCGGCAATCAGAGTACCCTGAACCTCGAATTGATAATTCCCTGCAAATTTTAATGTATTGCCTGGTTCAATGGTTAATGTGTTGCCATCAAGAACTTTAAAATCAGCTCCTCCAAGAATATAAGGGACACCGTGGTTGGCCCAGGTGTTATCGCCAAAATCCATTCCATGAACAAATATTTCATTATGCACGTTGCCCGAATAAGTTAAAGTACCGGTAATATTCTGAATATTATATGCGTAGGTATAAATCATATAGCTGCCGTTATTATGGAATTCATGGTCCTCAATTAGCGGGTTGCCGCTATTGTTATGTATCCCATAAGTTACATTGTCGCTGATGTCATTGTTCCTAAGAATGGGGTTAACACCGTAATTCCCAATATATATACCGGAACTACCACTATAATTAATATCACAATTCCGGATAGTAACATCTGCCCCATCGCCAGAAATGTAAACATTTGCAGTACTTGAACCACCATATTGAATTAAACAATTATCCATTAAACAACCCGGGTCAGCATTTACAAAATAGATACGGTTCCAGAAGCCAGGTGTGGGAATGGCTTCGTTTGAAGTAAAAGTAATTTGATTTGTGCTCCCATCTGCAATCAGAGTACCCTGAACCTCGAATTGATAATTCCCATCAAATTTTAATGTATTGCCTGCTTCAATGGTCAAGGTGCCGCCATCCGTAACTTCAAAATTAGCTCCACCCAAAATATAAGGGACTCCATGATTAGCCCATGTGTTATTTGCAAAAACATGTCCATGAACAAATATTTCATCGTGCCCATTGCCCGAATAAGTGAGGGAGCCTATAATATTTTCAACATTATAGGCGTAAGTGTAAATCATATAATCGCCATTATTATTAAATTCGTTATCTTCAATAAGCGGGTTGCCGCTATTGTTATGTATCCCATAAGTTAAATTGTTGCTGATGATATTGTTTCTAAGAATGGGATCAGCACCATAATTCCCAATAAAAATCCCGGCACTCCCACTATGTACTATATCACAGTTCTGGATGAGGACATTATTACCTGAACCGTAAACCCTGATATTTCCACAACTACCGCCCCCATATTGTATCAAGCAATTATCCATCTTACAGCCAGGGTCAGCATTAGAAAAAGTGATGTAACTCCAAGATCCGGGAACAGATGAACCATTTGCCGTAAAGGTGATTTTGTTTGTAATAGTACCATCTGCAATAAGAACTCCGTAAACCCTTAAAGCGGTACCTACATTAAACTTGATCACCGATGATGGTGCAATGGTCAATGTAACTCCGTCATCAACGGTAACTGTACCAACAATAGTGTCAACCCCCGACCATGCTGTGTTTGATGTAATATGCCCTGTATGTGTGTCGGCAAAAACTGCTGTCGTAAATACGACAAGAAACGATAAAATTGTAA
>JAIORT010000123.1 GCA_021107975.1 Bacteroidales bacterium
GTCTTGCAGAAATGAATTATATAAAAACAGGATATATAATTAATGATGGATTAATTGACCTTCATTTAATAACAGACGAGGATATTAGTAATCGCACAAGTTATGCTGTTATGATTGGTGCACACACCGATCCGGCTCGTTTATTGTTGTTAAACGAACAATTATAGGTTGTAAAATATAATTTATGAACAAATAAATATTTTGTAAAAATGTGTTTATGCTTTTTTGTTTCTGATATTCATGGTAAAATTAATAAATATGAAAAATTATTTAAAGAGATAAAAACCGAAAAACCTGAAATCGTTTTTTTTGGTGGAGACCTTTTACCTTCAGGATTAGCATTTAATAAAACAGTTGATAAACATTTTTCTGATTTTATTAATGATTATATACTTAAAAATTTTCTGGAAATAAAAAAAATATTAGGAAAGGATTATCCTGAAATATTTTTAATATTAGGAAATGATGACCCTAAAATTGAGGAATCGTTATTGTTAAAAGCTGAAAAATCAGGAGCATTCAAATATATGCATAATAAGAAAGTCAAATATGAAAAATATAAAATTTACGGATATGCTAATATTCCACCAACGCCCTTTTTATTAAAGGATTGGGAACGTTATGATGTTTCAAGATATGTTGATCCTGGATGTGTTCCTCCAACCGAAGGATATAGGACGACTAAAACTAATGAAGATATTGAATATGCTACAATACAAAAAGATATTGAAAAATTAACTGATAATGACGACCTTTCTCATTCTGTATTTTTATTTCATTCTCCGCCATATAAAACCAATTTAGACAGAGCGGCACTTGATGGTCAAATAGTTGATTTTGTGCCATTGGACGTTCATGTTGGAAGTATTGCAATAAAAAGATTTATTGAAGAAAAGCAACCTACTGTTACTCTTCATGGACATGTTCATGAATCATCGCAAATTACAGGGAAATGGCAGCAAAAAATAGGTAAAACATTTGCATTTTCAGCCGCTTATAATGGTGAAGAATTGGCTATAATCAAATTTGATTTAAACAATCCTTCTGTTGCTAATAGAGTTTTAATATAAAAAAATTACAATTTAAATTAACAAAACAAAAATGAATACAATTACCTACAAAACAAAAAAATATAATTATTCCGAAACTTCTTTTAACGAACTGATGAAGAAAAGAATTTATCAGGTTTTACTTATATCAAGTAAATACGATGCTTTTATTCTTGAAGAAGACGGAAGAATTGACGAACAGATATTTAATGAATATGTTTCATTAAACCTGAGGTATCCGCCGCGTTTTATTCAGGTTTCAACCACAGAGCAAACTTTTACAACTTTAAAGGAAGAAAGCATTGACCTGGTAATTGTAATGATGAGTGATGGCGATATTGACACTTTTGAATTAACAAACATTATTAAAGATAAATACCCTGATAAACCTATTGTTGTATTAACTCCGTTTTTACGTAAAGTTACATTAAAGCTTTACGAAGAAAATCTTAAAACAATTGATTATGTTTTTTGCTGGCTTGGAAATGCTGATATTTTACTTGCAATAGTTAAGCTTATTGAGGATAGAATGAATGCCGAGCATGACATATTGGATATTGGCGTTCAGGCAATTCTTATTGTTGAGGATTCAGTAAGATTTTATTCAAGTTTTTTACCACATATTTATAAAATTATCTTTAAGCAATCGAAAAAATTCATGACAGAAGGATTGAATTTACACCAGCAAACGCTGAGAATGCGAGGTCGCCCAAAAATACTTCTCGCAACTAATTATGAAGAGGCTTTAACTCTATATGAAAAATACAAGAACGATTTATTAGGGATAATTTCAGATGTTGGTTATAAAAGAAATGGAGAATTGGATTCACAAGCCGGAATAAAATTTTGCAAAAAGATAATCAGCATTGACAAGCAAATTCCTATCTTGCTGCAATCATCCGAAGTTAAAAATGAAAAAATTGCAAAAGAGCTTAACCTTGGTTTCATAAATAAAAATTCAAAAAAATTATCAACTGAATTACGAAATTTTATTATTCAAAATTTTGCTTTTGGCGATTTAGTATTTTATCATCCCAAGACTAATAAAGAAATTGTTCGGATACCGGACCTTAAGTCATTGCAGGAAAGATTATTTGATATACCAGACGAAACTTTTAAATCACATCTTGACAGAAATAGCATTTCTAAGTGGCTGAATGCAAGGGCATTATTTTCAATAGCCGATACTTTCAAAAGTGTTGGGCGTGAAGATTTTAATAATTTAGACGAAATAAGAAGATATATATTTGATACCATTGCCGAATTCAGGCTTAAAAAAGGAAGAGGTGTTATTGCAAAATTTCAAAAAGATAATTTTGATGAATATCTGCATTTTTCCCGCATAGGCGAGGGTTCAATCGGAGGAAAAGCAAGAGGTTTGGCTTTTGTTGATTCGCTTATTAAACGTAATAATTTACTGAATAAATTTAAAGATACGATTGTTACAATACCAAGAACCTTAACAATTGGAACCGATATTTTTGATGAATTTATGGAGGATAATAATTTATACAAAATTGCATTAT
>JAIORT010000624.1 GCA_021107975.1 Bacteroidales bacterium
GCATCTTTTTTGCTGATTGTTGCAATTCCATCAAAATGGTTTAAACAAGATAATTCGTAATTTTTTAGTTTCCGTGTCAGATAGCCTAAGTATAATTTCTTTAAAGGATTTTTTGTTGTATAAGTTATTCTGTCCCAAATCAGATGTTCAATATTATGCGCCCTCAAAACTATTTTGGCTTTTGTGTTTTTTCGGATGATGTGGAGGTAGGGCGTCATATAAAGCATTTCTAACTGTACGATGTCATACTCATCCCTTCTTAGGGTTTCAGTAATTTTTTTTTCAAACTCTTTTGAAATGAAACGTTCGACATGATAAGATTTTTTTGAAAAAAGATTTAATACGGCATCAAACGGTTTTAATGAGAGGTCTTTATAAATAAATTCAATGTCTGTTTTTTCCTGGTATTCTTCAGGGATTTCTTTTTTTTCGATAAAGTATTTGTTTGTATTGAGGGCAAGAACCTTCACATAGTGCCCTGCATTCAGGAGTCCTTCGATGTTTGCGTTCATAGCAATCGGACCGCCTTCTTTGGGTGGATAGGGAGATTTATTACACAGAAAAAGTATTTTCATAAAACATTTTTTCTTTTAAAGACTTTTTTAAAAAATTTTGTCCAGGCATCAGCATCAAGTAATGGCGAATCGGTAGTTGCTTTATAAGTGAGAAAGATACCCAGGGGTAATAACACAACCGGGGCAATCCACATTCCGATATTTGCATCAATTACGCCCGATTTTACAGATTTTTCACCTGTTATCGAAATAATATGGAACAATACAAAAAACAAAACCGAAACAACTACCGGCAGTCCTAAACCACCCTTTCTTATTATTGCACCAAGTGGAGCGCCGATAAAAAACAGGACAAAGCAGGCAAATGAAAGTGTAAACTTGCGGTGCCATTCAGCCTGATGCCTAAATATCAGTTTATTCCTGTTCTCAAAATCTTTTTTATTGAAGTTTAAATTTTCCCGGACACTCCGGCATCGGTTTGTTGCTTCATCAATAATCTTTACTTTTTCTTGTTTTGTTTTGCTTTCTAACAAGTTGGTTGTATAAAGTTTGTCGGTGCTGAAAGTTGCCTGTTTTGCCGAGTCAATCCGATTATAGAAATAGAAATTTTTTTTCATTGAAACAGGGATTTTTTCTTTTCTATTGTTTAATCGGGTCATAAGTGAATCTTCGGCTTTTTTCAATTGCCGGAGATTAAGCATTGAATAATTACTCTTAAAAAGGTCTTCATTTGTGCGTGAAAGTTCAAAATCCATTAAATTGAATTTGCGGAGTTCTTCCCTGAATTTAGTTCGCTGATAGGGATTTGTTTTTTTATACCCTCTCTGATCTGTTTTTTCCTGGTAATTATATCCATTATAAAGTGTAAAAATCAGGTTCATTCCATCGGATGTGAGTTCCATACTGCCCGAATCAGCGACAGTCAGATTTGTATTTCCTTTTTTTTGCCTGTGGTCATAAATCATAATATCCCTGATCATATTATTGTTGTCCTTATCTTTTTTTTCTACCCTGATAACAAAACCATCGAGACCGGTGTAGAAAATACCTTCTTTAATATCCAAAGCAAGTTTTTGTTGCCGTATATCGTATAGTAATGATTTAAACTTTAAATTTGCTATAGGTAGCACATTATTTGAAAAATAAAAAGCAATAAGGCTAACAATAACCGAAAGAACAATCAGAGGCATCATAATTTTCCTCAGTGATATGCCTGCCGCTTTCATAGCCACCAATTCGTAATGTTCGCCAAGATTTCCAAAGGTCATTAACGACGACAGCAAAATAGCAAGTGGCAAAGCAAGGGGAACGAATGTTGAGGATGCATAAAATAAAAGCTCGGTAATTACATACCATTCTAAGCCTTTTCCTACCAAATCATCAATATATTTCCATAAGAATTGCATTAATAAGATAAATAATGCAATAAAAAAGGTCATTAATAATGGACCTACGTATGATCTTATTATTAGCCAGTAAATCTTTTTCACCTTGAAGGCTTGATAAACATTGATGCAAAGATAAACGATAAATTAAGAATTTAGTATTGAATATAGAGTATTAAGTATCCTGCAAAAAAGAAAAAGAAAAATTTAAAAAAAGCAGCGAAAATTTCCTTTGATAAAAGATAAAAAACAGAATTTCTGATAGTTAAAAATAAAATTGGTTGCCGTTAACTTATTAAATCCGACCGAAAACTGATTTATCTTTGAAAATATAAATATTTATTATTACATTTGTCAACTTTTTAAAATTCTAAAAAAGCATTAAAATATTCATTCATTTATTAATTAATTAAAAAAATCATCATGAAAAAATTAGTACTTTTAAGTTTGGCTTTAGGCTTTGTAGTATCAAGCTATAGCCAGGATTACAGATTTGGCACTGATAAGTCAAAAGAAAATCTGAGTTTAAAATCATCAACAATTGCTATTGAAGATGTAAGTGAATTTCAAAATATTCTGAATCCTTATATCAGCTCAAAAGCTGCTTTAGATCAGGATGTTGTAATTGGGGAAACACGTTACGATTTGCAAACCAACAATTCTATTCA
>JAIORT010000270.1 GCA_021107975.1 Bacteroidales bacterium
AATTAGTGCAATTAGTGTCAAAAATATTTCAATTATAGACTTTGTGGACGGACACTATTTAGAAAGTAAAATATAAGGAAACAAAAAGGGCAAATTTATTTATATGTTCGTCATCCAGGTGTGATAATCTCCAGATACCGTCAACCCTGATGATCTTAAAAATATTTTCTATACCTACTCCCGCTTCTATATAAGGTTGTTCTAATGTATGCGTTATATCCATAAGCTTATTGTAATTTTTATTTTTATCGCTTAAGGTTCCTATTACACCTTTTACATAACCTACTTCACGCCATTTAAGTTTACGCATAAGTGGTATCCTGTTCAGAAAAAATCCGTCAAAATGATGTGTATAATATAAACTTACATACTGATCGCTGACAAATTCAAAATAATTCATCAGGTTATACGCATACTCGTCAAAGATGAATGTTTCGTTACCGGAATGTAACCGGAGTAAAGGATAGGGCAGGGTCCCCCATATTTTTCCGGTTTCTATGATGTATTTCGACCACCCGATATTTAACACGTTAAACCAGTGGCGCATCCCTATTCTAAGCTTATGATATTCATATTCGCTTCCAAAGAAACCAGGAATGCCATAGCCGTATTGTACGGCAAAGATGGGATATTTTGTTCCAACGCTCATCCTTTCAAAATCGCCTAATATAAATTTTTCATTAAATGCAAACCGCGAATCGAGACAAATTTCGGAAGTCGTAATAGTTTCTTTCACAACAATATCGCCATGGTCATCGTATATCTCTATTTTTTCATCGCCAACAGGAATAATAATTTTATGGAGCAGGTTAATTTTATTTATGAAACCATTGAACCACTCATGCTCATAATAGAAATTATACTCTCTGGTCATAGATAGTTTATCAGCCGGATTTCTCCTGAACAGAGCTGCAAGGAAATAGTCTTCACGTAAAGCATTAGGGCTGCTCCCAAGTTGTTCAATGTCGTATCTGTATTTCCCTCCAAAAGCCCTGCGTGGATTTTTACTCGGTAAATATAAAAACCCTACACCATATTTTAATTTCTCATCTAATGTTCCATACGCAATGTGTCCTTCAAGACGGATTTGTTCATTAAATTTACCAGTTGTTCTTCCACCAATCCTGAACCTTGCTCCTTCAATGGCATTGAAACTTAGCAATGACATATATGGACCTATCTCAACTTTATTCATTTTATAATATCCGGTAACTAATGTTTGAACAATATCAACCCATGTTTTAAATGCAGGTAAATTAGTCAGAGTATCTACCATGAGGTAAATGGTCTTTTCATCTTTTGAAAGAGAGTCGTGCCGGTGCTGTTTCCAGTATTCCTCATCTTTTTGATATGCTTTATCCTCTACGATAACATTAACCGGCAAGGAATAAAATTTCCTATCCTTTATCTGATTAAATACAAATTTGTTATATGTGGTTGTTTTTTTCCCGAAAAATCCTAAATAAGTTTTAGTATCTTCGAAAACATTAAAATCGCCAATACCCTGGTCTTTGGTAATCATCCAATATTCCCCGTCAATAAAGTCATACTCCCTGATAAGAACCAAATCGTTGATATAATTGATATTAGCATCTTCAGCTATTTTAACCTCAAACGATTTAATAGCAAAAGTTGTATCATGAACCCAGAAATGCCCGGTAAAAGTTAATTCCTGTTTCCTTTTGGGTTTAAAGGTGATTTTATAGCACCATTTGTTTTCGAAAAGTGTACTGTCAATAAGATAATATTTATAATAATTCAATCCGAAATTAGCCACAGGGCTAACGAAATGCTTTTGAAAAATAGAGATATAGTTATTATAAAAATCATAATGCTGAAACATATCTCCCAGGAACTGCAGAATACTTTCATTTTCAATTCCTGAAACTTTAGCCGCTTTAATAACTTCCTTTTCGGCTTTGGGGCTTTTCCTGAAATAATAATCAGATAATGATTCGGATAAAAATATAGGCAAATATGTTTTACCATTAATGGTTGAAGTATCAACATAATTATAAATAAACTGAAAAGGTTTCATAATTCTTCTCTTCTGAAACTTCTCAGTCAGGTTATTGGCATCAATTTCTATCTTATTATAAACCTCATATTGATATGCTTCAAATTCTTTCTTATTATTCCTGCTTTTATTTGCAATAATTTTTCGAAATAGTATATCAGCCGGATTTTCCCCGGCAAGAATAACTACTTCAGGAAGGTCAATATTACTTGGTTGTAACTCAAAATTGATTTCCTGGAATCGGTTTTTATACACTTTTATTGACTGCGTTTTATATCCGATATAAGAGGCGACAAGTGTGTCGGATGGAGTGAGGGTTTCTAACGAAAAGTTGCCGTCAAAATCAGATGTTACACCTATTGTGGTGCCTTTAAAAAAAACATTGGCAAAGCGAACTGGCTCTTTAGTTTCGGCATCAGTTATTTTTCCCATGATTTTTGTTACCTGGGCGGAAACCTGATAAGATAAACACAACAGAAAAAAGAAAACAATAAAATGCTTTATTTTTTTATTAATTGGCATAAATTTTTTTTTGACCGGTAATCCTTTTT
>JAIORT010000114.1 GCA_021107975.1 Bacteroidales bacterium
TAACTTATAACATTTAACTTTTAACTTTCATTTCTCTTTTCTCGCATTTTCTAACCGGTAGTTATCAATATCATTAAGGATATTAACAGCTTCAACAAGGTAAACATCCTTTTTAAGTCCGGTTATCCATGCTTCTGTTCTGGCTTTTCTGCAAGTGTCAGCCTCAACACCCGGCAAGTCAGTTTTTAATATTTCAATTGTAAGTCCAAGGGTATCCTTTCCGATACGTTCATATTTCTCTCCACTTTTTTCTCTTTTTTCAATCCGGGATTTATAATTTTCAAAGTTAAGGCTGTATTCGGTATTTTCCCTTAGCTCTTTGAGCCTCTTGCCATTTTCATCCACAAGCACCAGGATAGAATCGCCTTTTATCCTTTTTTTACTTATTTCTTCAATATAATCGATGTCATAAGAAGGTGTACATTTATTGTAGGTTAGTGGGAAAATTTCACTCCAGGGCATAGCATTGTCTAAGTCTCTTTCGCCAAAATCCATGTAATTATAATAATCAGGCAAAACAATATCGGGAGTAACTCCATTGAGCTGAGTTGCTCCGCCGTTTACCCTGTAAAATTTTTGGACTGTCATTTTCAGCGCCCCGAGAGGTTTCATATCAACAGGTTTTTTCGGAACCATACGGTCAAGCTCTGTGAAATTCTGAACAGTTCCTTTTCCGTAAGTTGAGTTGCCTCCAATAACGATTGCCCTGTTATAATCCTGCATTGCTGCTGCAAATATTTCGGAAGCCGAAGCGCTTATAGCGTTTACCATAACAATTAGAGGACCTCCGTATTGAATTTCCGGGTCAAGATCATTGTATGTTTTTTTCATACCTTTTCTTCCCCTGGATTGTACAATTGGTCCTTCTTCTATAAACAAACCTGCTATTTTAACAACATCTTCTAATGAACCACCGCCATTATCGCGTAAATCAAAAATAATCCCGTCAACATTTTCTTGCTTAAGCTTTTTGATTTCTTTCTCCACATCATCAAAGCAATTTCTGCCATTTATCTTGTGAAAATCAACATAAAATGAAGGTAATTTTACATACCCGAAAGTTCTGTTTGATTCATCATACCTGATAACCGCTGATTTTGCATAAGTTTCTTCAAGGACTACTACATCCCTTATGATGGATATTTCTTTAATTGTACCGTCCAATTTTTTAATGGTCAATCTTGCTTCCGTTCCCTTTTTACCCCTGATCAGCAAAACGGCTTCATCTAATCGCATATCAACCACGTCAACAGGTTCTTCATCACCCTGGGCAACCTTTAAAATATAATCGCCTACTTCCAGCTCCCCTTGTTTCCAGGAAGGGCTGCCGGGAATTATTTTCATAACTTCAATATAGGCATTCTTCTGGGTAAGCTGAGCGCCTATTCCTTCTAATTGCCCTGAAAAACGTATATCGAAGTTTTCTTTATCCTTAGGAGGAAAATATTGAGTATGCGGGTCAAAAACATTTACAAGAGAATTAATATAAATGTTCAGCCTGTCGGTTTCATCAAACTTTGAGATGCGATGAAACCAGTCATCGTATCTTTTTAAAACTTTTTCCCTTGCTTCTTCCTCAAGCTCTGAAAAACTTTTCACCTGAACTGTATCGCTCTTTTCGACGGCTTTTTCCTGCTCTTCAATCAAATCGTTCAATCGTGTCAGGGTTTCGTATTTTAATGATTTGCGCCATCTTTCCTTTAATTCGGTTTTATTTGCGGCATAATCCTTTTTATCAGGATCAAATTCATAATATTCATCCGTTTCAAAATCAAACGGTTTTTTTAAGGCTTCTTTGTAATAGCTTTCCGATTCGTTAATTCGTTTATTTAAAACAGAAACAGAAATATCGAAAAACTCAAAATCATCATTTTTCATTTCATCATCCAGCTTTGTTTTGTATTTCGATAGTTTTTCAATATCTTCTTTCAGCAAAAACCTTTTAGCATAATCAATCCTTTCAACGTACAAGTTATAAGCTTTTACAGAAAAATCATCATTAATATCGCCCGGATGATAGTGTCCGCTGTTAATAGCGAATGAAACGACTTTGATGAGCAAATCTCTTCTTAAATCATCGGTACTGCTTTGATAAGAGATAAAGAGAAAGCTTGCAAAAATCAAAAAAACAGCAATGGTAACAAGTTTAATATTTCGAAATTTCATAAGAAATAATTTATTGATAAAAAGAAATTCTTTTAAAATGTAAAATTACTGAATTACTGAAATAAATACGTTTATAATTGTTAAATGTTGTTAATTGACTAATAAAATGATAATAATAAGTTACGGGTTCCTGACTTCAGTTTGTCGGTTGCGAATGTATCAGATACTATTAATAGTCAGGGCTGTTCAATTCTCTGATTAACAAATTTACTAATTGTGTCCGTCAATAAACTATATGTACAATGTAAAATTCAAAAAAATGAATACCAATATTCCCCTCTATGAGAGGGGTGTAGGGGTGTGTCAATAAAAAAGACCATTCATTTTTTTGAATTTGGGGACTTTATGGACAGACACTGATTAGCTTATTAGATAATTAACAGAAGCTGATATTCGC
>JAIORT010000460.1 GCA_021107975.1 Bacteroidales bacterium
ATATCAAAAAAATCAGCCACATGCCGGTAGGCTTTTAAATTTATACCGGTAAAGACTTTCCTGGAAATTTTGTATATCATTCCATATCTTTGATAAATAATATCCGTTCTTCTGTCAGTATTGTAAAAATAGAAGCCAAAATCTATTGTTAAGGCGAACCTTCCGAGAAGATACTCATAGCCTGCCATTACAGAACCCATATATTGCGCATTATTATTCACACCGGTATATAACTTGTCTTTTTGTTTCTCGGCTCCATCGGCTATCAATTCAATTCCTCCTGCCAAAGCTGATGACCTGCTAATTTGCTTACTAAGCTTTCCAAAAAATCCTTTTACAAAATACAGGTTGTCGTCTTCCGAAACCCCTTTGAATCCGACAAACAAACCGATATTTTTTTTTAATTTCTTACTAAAATTGATTTGGGTTATTTGCTTTTTTTCCTGAAAATTCAGTGGTTTATAACTGAAATCCAATCCTAAGCTGAACGAAGGGTAATTTAAGCCTTTGTTCGGCATCTTTACTCCCCCGTTTGAAATATGATTATAATTAAATGCAATATTAAATATCATAAGATTGCTAATTCTGATATTCAATGTTCCGTTCAACAGGAGAGCATACGAAAAGGCAGTGCTGTAACACAAATTATCCGGGTTGGTTATTTCATCATAAGGATTATTGTGATATGCAACTCCAATGCCCGGACGTATTGAAAAGGATATTTTTTTATATGCTTTTATAAATGGTTCGGCAAATCCGATAAGGTTTATTCCAGTGCCTAATATTTCGGGATTACGAAAATCCCAGTAATATAATGACAAACCCACTCGAGGATAACAATTACAATAATCGTACGCTTTGTTACTTGTTAAATGCCAGCCGAAATCAACCTGAATACCGACAGGGTTTGAATGTGCCGCTTTTTGAATATCTTTAGTATGGGCAAAAATAAATCCGTAATGAAGCCTTACACCCGAAATGAAATAAGAACTTGACGAGTCACCTTTCGGATTGCTGTAAAGTGAAAAGTTAAAAAGTAAAAACAGAATACAAAAAAATGGTTTTCTAATTGCCATGTTTGCATAATTCATTTTTCTGCCAGTATTTAAAATTTGATGTTGTGATTTTACAAATATACGATAAAATACGGGGATTAAAAATTTCGTGCAAAGCACCTATTAGCTTATAACAAATAACAATTAACAATTAACAATTAACAAACAACATTACCCCCTTTACTTTTTTTTATTACTTTTACTGAAAATCATTACCCATGACCGAGGAATTCCTTCATTATATATGGAAGTTCAGGCTTTTCGATCAAAATATAAAGCTTACAACAGGAGAGGATTGCAGAATAATTGATGTGGGTAAACACAACAAGGATTCCGGTCCTGATTTTTTCAATGCGAGAATAAAAACAGGAGATACCATCTGGGCGGGAAATATTGAAATCCATGTTAAATCTTCCGATTGGTTCGTACATGATCATCAACATGATAAAGCTTATGATAATATAATTCTGCACGTTGTTTACATACAGGACAAAGTCATCAAAAGAAAAAACGGCGAGGTAATACCTGCCATTGAATTAAAAGGTAAATACAATAAAACATTGTTCGACCGCTATCGCGAATTCATGACGAACCGCAACTGGATTCCCTGTGAAAAAATGATATTTGAAGTTAACCGTTTTATCCTGAATAACTGGTTAGACAGGTTAATGATAGAAAGGCTCGAAAACAAAGCTGTTGAAATTGAAGAACAATTAAAATTCAACGGGAATAATTGGGAACAAACTTTTTATGAGTTCTTAGCCAGGAATTTCGGTTTTAAGGTAAATTCCGTTCCGTTTGAGTTGCTTGCAAAATCGTTGCCATTGCTTTATCTTGGAAAACATAAGAATAATAAATTCCAGATAGAAGCATTGCTTTTCGGGCAGGCAGGGTTGCTGAGCAGGAGTGTAAAGGATGAATATTTTCAGGACTTAAAAAAAGAGTATAAATTCCTGAAAAAGAAATTCAGCCTGATTCCCATAGCCCCACACCTCTGGAGGTTTATGCGCCTGCGACCTTCAAATTTTCCAACTATCAGGCTTGCACAATTCGCTGATTTGATATATAATTCATCTCATCTTTTTTCAAAAATTCTGGAAGTTGAAAAACTGAATGATATATTACAATTGTTCAATGTATCGGTTTCCGAATATTGGGAATATCATTATACCTTTGGAAAGGTGTCCCCGAAACGAAAAAAAAAGATGGGTAGGAATGCCATCAATTTAATTATAATAAATACCATTGTGCCTTTTATTTTTATTTACGGACGAATAAAGAACGACCAGAGATATATTGACCATTCACTCAAGTTTCTTGAACAGATACCGGGCGAAACCAATGCAATAATAAAAAAATGGGAGGAGCTAAGCATGAGTACTCGCACGGCATTCAACACACAGGCTTTGCTTCAACTAAAGAATGCCTTTTGCAATAAAAAGAAATGCCTTGAATGCAGTATTGGGAATGAATTACTGAAGAAGGTTGCCACTGCTGTATCTCCC
>JAIORT010000009.1 GCA_021107975.1 Bacteroidales bacterium
AAAGTTTGAGGAAAATATCCGTAAGCCGAAAACGTTACCGAATAATTTCCATCCATAAGTAGCCTGTAATACCTTCCGAAATCAATATCGCTTGTGTATGGCTCCCTGAATTCGCCAGTGTTATCAATACCGTCAATGTAAACTTCTGCCACAATGGGATTGTTAGTATTGGCATCTCTGACAATTCCGGTAAGGGTAGAATGATTGACCCTGTCTAACAGTATCAGGGCAGCCTGCAGATTGTCCTGACAAATTTGGTCGATCTGGCTTGCCGGAGGGATGAACTCAGTTCCCAATTCAATTGTAAATGAAAAAATACCATGTTCGCCATAAGAATAATCGTCTGTGGTACCTGCAGCCGGGTAAAGCTGCCATGATTCCTGCGGTGTGTAATGCCCGCTTGGTGTACTGGTAGCCGGAATTGTAACAGCCATATCTATGGCTAATTCTTCCAAAGCGTCATGGTCGGGTGCTGTAACACCGTTGGCATATCCATACGGGAAGAGAACCAGTTCGCTGTAGCTGTGATATGTGATACCTGTAACAAAATGATAAGAATCTATCATGTTTTTCATTGACTGGACTTCGGGTTCGGAAAATGCAGAAGGACCACGGTAAGTGTCATTATAAGGATCGCCTGATGACCCTGATCCTCCCCAATGCCATCCGTAATTTCGGTTAGGATCTACACCATCGGGAGAGTAACCGAAATCTAATTGCCCGTTTACATTGTTATCCCTTATATTTTTTCTCCACCACAGGTCGTCTTCGTCTGTAACTATTTTATGCCCATCCGGATTGACCAAAGGCATGAACCAGATTTGAGTGTTATTCACCTGGTCCGTAATTGTCGGATCGGTTCCGTAATTAGAAATAATATGATTTAAAATATACATAGCCACTTCAAGGCTTATCGGTTCGCGTGCATGATGTTCGCCCATATAATAAACATAAGGCTCGTCTTCTTCTAGGGTTACATTATCGGAGACTTTTAGCGCCCAGACTTCATGGTTATAGTTATCATAATTTGAGTTGCCTCCGGTTGAATATTCTTTACCGCGACTGTCGCCAATATCGTAAAGTTTACAAATACCCGGATTGTTAGCTTCTATTTGCTGTAACTCGGTTAAAAGGTCGTTATAGTTTCGATATCCTGCCAGGTCTTTACCAACGATAAGATTTTCCTTTAGCTGCTTCTCAGTTTGAATTACAGAAACCGGATAACCCTGGCTTAAAAGGTTTTCATACTCGCTATAAGTTACTACAAGGTCTAAAGATAATTTTGGCTTATAGGCAGCAATGTCATAATTTTTGGTTACAAATTCCTTATAATTTTCTTTTGTGGGATTTTGGATTCTGATAATAACTTTTTCCTGTGCTATTAAAACGGTAAAAAGTAAAATGCTTAGAAATAGAAGAATTGATTTTTTCATGAGATGTTTGTGATTAAATTTTAAACGTACAAATGTATGAAATAAGATAACTTCGGGTTCAGTTATACTGAAAGAAATTGGTTTTTGGTTTTTTTCCGAAATTTCGGGATTGGAATTTCCGGTTTACCCCGTTTGATATTTTTTTGCATATTTTTTTTTTTTAATGAAAGATTATCTTACGGGGTTTATTCATGTTAACTTTTTGTATTTTTATCCGCCCTTATGGAAAAAATAATATCTGAAATACTTCCTGTTATACTCTTTTTTGTAGTTGGATATATTCTGAAAATATTCAAAATATTTAAAAAAGACAATGGCGATATCCTGCTAAAGATTGTTTTCTATATAGCTTTACCTGCTTTGGTCATTATTTCACTTTCTCAAAGCCGGTTAACTTCTGAGTTTATTTTTCTCCCCTTTATTTCTACAGGAATCATTGTCGTAACTTATTTTATAGCACGTATAACGGCGAAGTTCTTAAAGTTAGAGCAGAAAACACTTGGAACTTTTTTGGTTGGCACGATGATTCTTAATATCGGGTTTATGCTTCCCTTTATTATAGCTGCTTTTGGCGAGGAAGGATTGTCGCGTATTATAATCATGGATATGGGAAACGGCATTATGGTGTTTACCTTTATCTATTTCCAGGCTTGCAAATATGGCAGCCATCAAAAACATCAGAAAACGATTTATAAAAAATTTCTGCTTGCTCCACCTATCTGGGCGATTTTTGCCGGATTGATACTGAATTTCACAAGGGTTGAAATAACAGGAATAACATACGATTTTTTTAAAATAGCCGGAGATTTGACTATACCTTTATTGATGTTATCTGTCGGGATATTTTTTGAACCGAAAATTGTGAAGTTTCCTGCAATGGTCTCGGTTATTGCTATCCGCATGGGATTGGGCTTGCTAATGGGATGTTTGATTACAGAAATTCTCGGTCTCGAAGGACTGACCCGGGCAATTGTGATCCTCGGTTCCACAACTCCTGTCGGTTATAACACACTAACCTTTTCATCCATTGAAAACCTGGATAAGGAATTTGCAGCAAGCATTGTATCGGTTTCTATTTTTATAGGGATATTTTATGTGCCGTTGCTAAT
>JAIORT010000097.1 GCA_021107975.1 Bacteroidales bacterium
CACCTCCTGCCCCCCCCGCCCCTCAATCAAATGTTGTAATTGTTGATTACAATATATTCGAACCAAGAGTCTGGTATTCAGATTCAATTTATGTGGTTCCGGATATAGTAAAAATTGATGCGGTATTAACCATCCAGGCCGGTACAATTATTAAATTTCATGCCGATGGAGGACTTGAAGTATGGGATAATGGTACTATCAATGCCATAGGATTAAACGATTCGAAAATATTATTTACATCTATAAAAGATGATACCGGTGGAGACACTAACAATGATTTAGCAGGCACAACACCAAATTCAGGTGATTGGGACATTGTTGACTTAGGTGACCAGAATGGTTCGCAATTCAAATATTGCAAGTTTTTATATGGTGGTAATAATAATTACTCCGGTGTTTTAGAATTAGGCTTTAACTATTCAAAAGTTGAGTATTGCATTTTTGCAAATAATAACACATATGTACACGATGGTGTTTATTATGGCGCTCTATCAGCTCAGGATGCCGATCCAACAACAACTATTGAATACAATACCTTTTATAACAACACAGTTCCTTTAAGTATAAACGGACATTTAAGTATTGATGATTCAAATAATTTCAGTAATCCGGATGATGCCAGTCAAACAAATACTTACAATGGCATTTTTGTTCACGGACAAGATATAATTTCATACAGTCCTACATGGGAAGAGACAGAAGTAGCGTATGTAATCCAGTACGATAGTTTTGAAATATGGGATAATTTCAGTCTTACATTGGGCGATAATGTTGTTTTGAAATTTGTTACCGATGCCATGTTTGATATTCAAATAGGTGCAGGGCTGATAAATAACCAGGGTGCAGGTGTGTTTTTTACTTCTTTCAAAGACGATGGACATAAGGGCGATACCAACGGAGATGCAGATGCAACAAGTCCATCATCTACCGAATGGCTGGGTATTTACAATAACCAGACCGTAAACTATTTTTATACCTGGAGCAATATCCTATACTCTAAAAACGACTTTTAATAACCAAGTTTAAGAAAGAATAATAATTACAAAAAACAAAGGAGGTCAATAATGAAACACACAAAGTTAATAATAAGTGTAATGCTCTTGTTAGGATTTGGACTAACAGGACTACAAGCACAGGAAGCAATACTTGCCACAGGCGGTGAGGCTTCGGGTAACGGAGGCTCGGTGAGTTATTCCGTTGGACAAGTGACCTATACCACAAACACAGGGACAAACGGATATTCAGCAGCCGAAGGCGTGCAGCAACCCTATGAAATTTCAGTTGTATTTGGATTGGAAGAAATCAATAGCATTAATCTTCATCTATCAGTTTTCCCAAATCCTGCAACTGATGTTCTAAACTTAAAAGTTGATGATTATAACAATGAAAAATTATCGTATCAACTTTATGACATTAAAGGAAAGCTATTAGAGGGCAAGGAGCTAACTGTTAGCGAGACACAAATACAGACAAACACACTTGTTCCTTCAACCTATTTTCTAAAAGTGATTCGGGATAATAAAGTAATAAAAACTTTTAAGGTCATTAAAAACTAAATACCATGAAAACAAAAGCTCACAAATTAAATACAGTATTAATAATTGTATTGGCAAACCTGCTGATCAGTTCATCAATTTTTGCCCAGGCATTTGAAAAGATAGGCTATCAGGCGGTAATCAGAGATGCAAATGGTAATTTGGTTACAAACCAGACCATTGGCATGCAAGTAAGTATTTTAGTTGGTGCCGGAACGGCATATATTGAAACACACACACCAACTACCAATGCCAATGGTTTGGTAAGCATTGAAGTTGGTGACGGAACACTAGTGTCTGGTATTTTTGCCAATATCTACTGGGAATATGGTGATTGTTACATCAAAACGGATGTTGATCCTACGGGAGGAACAAACTATACCATTTCCGGTACAAGCCAATTGTTGAGTGTTCCTTATGCCATATACGCAAAAAGTATCCCAAGTTCAAATTATTCTGTTGGCGATTTTGTGCATGGCGGCGTAGTATTTTGGGTAGATGAAACAGGGCAACACGGATTGGTATGTGCTAAAATAGATCAAGGAATTCAACAACGTTGGGATGCCGGTACTTGGGGAAACACACAGGCAAAAGGTGATGGCCCGTTTTCAGGAGAAATGAATACAAGTATTATTATTGCCGCTCTTGTGGCCATTGGTGATGATGGAAATACTTATGCTGCACGCCTATGTGCCGAATTACAAATAACCGAAGGAGGTAAAACCTATGGCGACTGGTATTTGCCTTCCAAAGAAGAATTATATATTATGTATCTTAATAAAGATATCATTAATTCAACAGCAACAGCCAATGGTGGCACTAGTTTTTTTAACCAATACTGGAGTTCTACCGAGTTCAATAACCAAAGGGCTTGGGTACAATATTTCTATACTGGCGAACAGTATAACTATGAAAAAGGTAGCCCACGACTTGTTCGTGCAATCCGTGCTTTTTAACACATTATCTATTTTATAATTATTAATTAAAATT
>JAIORT010000738.1 GCA_021107975.1 Bacteroidales bacterium
CATTTCCTAATTCAAGAGAAATTACAGAGTCGTCAACATAAAGATAAAGAGAATCTGTTGCCGGACAACCTAATTCATTAGTAACTTCCACCCAGTATGTTCCTGTTGTCCATGCTACATAAATTGAATCGGTTGAACCGTCCTGCCACAAGTAAGATGAATATCCCGAACCGGCATAAAACACGATAGTATCTCCAATACAGATTGCAGTGTCGTTTCCTAAATTGACATTGACCAATGAGAAGTCAACAGTAATTTCATCCTCAGCCGAACAGCCTCCCTGTCCTGATACCAGCACCGAGTATGTGCCGGGTTCGGTAACAACATAAGTTGAGTCGGTCGAACCATCCTGCCACAGATAAGAAACAAATCCGGAACCTACATTTAAAATTAAGGTGTCTCCCTCACATATTAATGTGTCGTTTCCTAAATCAAATTCAGGTATTGGAATTACCGTAACCGTAATCGAATCAGTTATTAATGCACCACATGTATCTGTTACGTTTATAAAATAAATAGTTGTTGTATCAGGGCTGACAGTTATGGTATCATTAGTAAAAGGTAATCCTTCCCACTCAAATATAAATGGAGCAATACCATTAATTAGGGTTATCCAGATTGTAACTTCCTGTCCCTCACAAATCACAACATCACCCGATGTTTCTATTTCCATTTCAATATATTCTTCGATGATGACATTAATAGAATCTATGGCTGTACAGCCATCAGATGTTGTAACCTGTACCCAATATACACCGGTAGTGGTAACAATAAGAGTTGAATCGGTTGAACCATCCTGCCATAAATACTCTGCAAAACCTGATCCTGCATGTAATACAAGGGTATCTCCTTCACAAAGGGTTAAAGTAGTATCCTCCCCTAAGTCTATATCAGGATAAGTAGTAATGATAATGTTGTCTAATAAAACATACCCATCATACTGGGGTAGCGAGGAGTAATAAGCTTCGAGTATTAAATATTCATAATCAAATTCTTGAGGATGAACAGTAAAATTATAAGTTATCCATTCTTCATGATCTATTGGAGGCGATTCCCATACCATATCCTTTTTATCACAATTAACATCAGTTCCATATACATTAACAATAGCCGGCAGCATACTCATATAAAGAACATCATCCTCATAAGCCAGATCAATTTCAAATTTGTAACATGAATCAATTGATAAATGAGTTATAAATGGCGACTGCACATCTTCCCATGTATTTGGCGCCCATGCATAAGGACCTCTTACTGTCATTCCAAGATAAGTATTTCCATGGGAAGCAGGCAGAAAAACACTTTCAGGTTGAGTATCGGGTGTGCTGTACATGTTACAGATACTCCAGGGCGGTGGAGGAAAATCGTGCTGAGGAATACCCTCAAATGAAGGATTAGTGAGATATTGTGAATAAATATTACCTGTAATTATCAGATACGTAATAAGAAAAAATAATTTGGTTTTAATTGGATGCACGTTAATTATTTTATTTTATTAGACAGGAAGTTGCTTGATATAGTTGCATACCATATTGTCTCGAATCTTGTATCCTGAATCAAATAAACTATCCTTTCAACGCTTCCGCACCGCTCACGATTTCAAGGATTTCATTCGTGATGGCTGCCTGACGTGCCTTGTTATATACAAGCTTCAGGTCTTTGAGTAATTCCTGTGCGTTCTCGGTAGCCAGATGCATAGATGTCATCCTGGCGCCATGTTCGGCTGCAAACGAGTCGAGCAAAATTTTGTATAATTGTATTTTTAAAGACTTCGGAATTAAATCTTGTACTATTTCATCTTTGTTCGGTTCAAAAATATAATCCACCTTTACATCTTCTCCATATTTGTTTTCTTCTTTAACAGGCTCAATAGGTAAGTACTGTTCGGTTGATAATATTTGTGTTGCAGCATTCTTAAATTTATTATAAACAACTTCTATCCTGTCATATTCATTTTCTGCAAAAAAATTCATCAGTTTTTCAGCTATTGGAGATACATTTTCATAGGTCAGTTTATCAAAAATATAATCATAAACTTCAATAACATTAAAATCGCGATTTCCGTAAAACTCCGATACTTTTCTGCCGATGGTTATCAGGCTAAGGTTGCCGTCCTGGTATTGGTTGTTGTATTTTGTTTCTATAAGATTGTTGGCAACTTTAATCACATTTGCATTAAATGCACCGCAAAGCCCGCGGTTTGATGACACAAGTATCAGCAAAACTTTATTGGGTTCTCTTTGTTCAGTAAAAACACTGCTGTCGTCAGAAGAATCTAAACTTGCGGCTAAATCCTGAAGAATTACTTTCAACTTAGCTGCAAAGGGTCGCATTTGAATAATTGCATTCTGAGCCTTCCTTAACTTTGAAGCAGCCACCATCTTCATTGCACTGGTGATCTGCTGCGTTGATTTTACAGATGCAATCCTTGTTCTGACTTCTTTTAAACTAAGCATCTAAATAATTTTTGATTTTAGATTTCTGATTTTACTCCCGAAGTTTCGGGATTGCATTTTTCATTACT
>JAIORT010000603.1 GCA_021107975.1 Bacteroidales bacterium
CTGACGGTTAATACAACTATTGCTTTTCCAAATTTTTTATTATGTTCTTTTATCATTGTCATCATTTTTGCTCTAAATAGACATTTAAATATATACTTTCTCTATATACAATATAGTGATATATATAGTAATAATAGATGAATAGAGAACTATAGAAAAATTTAATACTGTATCTAATAATTAGTCATTGCTGATAATATGGAAATAAGACGAGTTCAAATGACAGGCGGTTCTTCTTATGTAATAACCCTACCAAAAGAATGGGTAAAATCATCGAATATCAAGAAAAATGATCCATTGGGGCTGCTCATACAATCTGATGGGACATTGCTCATTACCACAAAGATGACCCAAGATCAAGCGGAAAGAGTAAAAGAATTCAATGTAAGCGATGTAACTAATCAAACGTATCTATTAAGGAGGTTGATCGGTGCATATATATCGGGATACAACTGTATCAAAATCAAATCATCAAAAAGAATGCCGCCAGATATCAGAGTGATTGTTAGAAGATTCACTCAAACAACAATAGGTCAAGAAGTAGTAGAAGAAACTGACACATCCATAATACTGAAGGATTTACTCAACCCTACTGAGATGCCTTTTGATAAGACCATTAAAAGGATGCATATTATCGTAAAAAGTATGCACGAGGATGCAATGCATGCTTTGGAAAATGGTGATAGAAAACTAGCAGAAGATGTGGTATCGCGAGATAACGATGTAGATCGGTTACATTGGTTGGTTGCACGTCAACACAATATTATATTGCGAAATGTGAGCCTTGCGGAAAAGATGAATGTTACAACAGAAATTTCCTCCACATTTGCCCTTATAAGCAGAATAATAGAGCGTATCGGAGATCACGAAGTGAGAATAGCACAGAACATCTTAAAACTCGTTGACAATAAAGCGAATCAAGAAATTTTTGATCATATTCACTCTGCCAGCGATCTTGCATTAGATATTTTCAATAAAAGTGTAGGATCTTTCTATAAAAAAGATATAAAAGCATCAAATGAGAACATCGAATCAGTAAAAAGACTTGAATCGATATGTGAAAAAATTAATACGCTTGCATTACAACAGAAGGGTGTAACAGCCATATCAGTTGGATATATTGTTGAAAGTATTAGAAGAATAGGGGACTATGCAGAAGATATATCCGAGACTGCAATTAACTACCTCACAGGCATAGAAAAATTAAAATGATTTAGGATACTTGTTGTGTCAAAGATTTGGTCTACTTGACAATGCTAGAATCAGGTGCCGAGATCTACAGAGGGGAAAGGCCCACTGCTTCTAGATCATACACCTTCTGGAGGGAATGTGTCCTGTTGATATGCTGTTGCTAACTCAGCTTTAATTACTTCTGCCAGACGCTTTATTCCCTCTTTTATGAGCTCATCTTCAGAATAAGAAAAGTTTAAGCGCATTGAATTATAATTTCCACCTTCAGGGAAAAAAGCCTCACCGACAACATATGCGACTTTTTTAGCTAACGCCTTTTGGAACATCAATCTCGTATCAATACTTTTTGGAAGTGTTATCCAAATAAACATGCCTCCTTTTGGCATAGTCCATTTAACTCCAGATGGAAAGTATTCTTTAAGCGATTTCAACATCAAATCACGTTTCCTTTTGTATAATTTTTTTATCTGTTCAACGTGTTTATCAAGATATCCGCCGTTTATGTATTCATATGCAACATACTGAGAAAAACTGTTTGTGCAAAGATCAGTTGCCTGCTTAGCCTGTATGAACTTATCAAGTATTTTCTTTGATGCGACAACCCAACCCAGTCTGAAACCAGGTGCAAGAATTTTAGAAAAAGTACTGGTATAAACAACACGGCCTTTTGTATCCAACGATTTGATCGGTGGGATGGAATCCCCCTCAAATATAAGTTCACTATACGGATCGTCTTCAATGATTAAAAAGTCATATTCTGAAGCGATATCTAGGAGTTCTTTCCTATGACTTAAGGGCATTGTTTCTCCAGAGGGATTTTGGAAAGTTGGAACTGTGTAAATAAATTTTGGAATTATCCCTGTTCGCTTTAGTCTTTCAAGATTTCTACGTAGTGAATCCGTATCGATGCCTTCGTCATTCATGGGGATTGATTCGCAATTTGCTTCAAATGCATGAAACGCCTGAACAGCACCAAGATATGCAGGTACGCTTGTTAAATATGTGTCACCAGGATCTAAAAAACAGATAGCGGCAAGCGATAGAGCTTGTTGAGCCCCACTTGTAATCAGAATATCGTGCAACTCGCAATTAATCTGGTGATGAGGATTCTTTTTCATCCGTTCGGCAAGAACACCTCTAAGTGATGTCAAACCTTCTGTCGTACCATACTGAAGTGCCTGTTCGATATTCTCTTTAAAGATTTTTTCTATACATTCATGGATAATATCAACAGGAAATGCCAATGGGTTTGGTAACCCGCCTGCAAAGGATATCATTCCAGGAATCTGAGTTAATTTTAGAAGTTCACGTATTTCAGAAGATCTGAAGCGTG
>JAIORT010000636.1 GCA_021107975.1 Bacteroidales bacterium
GAATCGGAAGAGAGGTATCGGGCTATTGTTGAGCAGAGTAATGATGCAATCTATATTTATCGTGGAGATAAATTTTTATTTGTTAATGACAGAGTTTGTGAGATTACCGGTTATGCCAGGGAAGTCCATTATGAATTGAATATGTGGAGTTTGCTCCATCCGGATGACAGAGAAAGAATAATGGAAATAGGACGAAACAGGGCAAAAGGCAAAAAAGTTCCGTCAATATACGAAGCACGCATTGTGAATATAAATGGTGATATAAGACAGTGTGAATTCAGAGTAAGGATGATTTCGTACAATGGTGAGTACGCTGTCATGGGTGCAGTAAGAGATGTAACTGAAAGCAGGAAAGCGCAGGACAAACTGAAAAAATACGCAGAAACACAAAAAGCTTTACTTAAGGAAGTCAATCATCGTGTAAAAAATAATCTTACCGCAATTTTAGGTTTATTTGGCATGGAAGAAGCCAGAACAGAAAACAAAGATTATGTTGCTTTCATAAACAAATTTAAAGGACGAATTAGCGGACTTTCCGCAATTCACAGCCTGCTTTCCGAAAGCGGCTGGATTTCCCTGAACCTAAGTCATCTTTGCGAACAAACTATTAAAGCTTCAATTTCTTGTCTTCCCGATTCCAATTTGATTAACTTTAATGTGTCTCCTTCTGCAATTAGAATTAACAGTAATCAGGCACATCATTTAACTTTGGTTATTAACGAATTAATAACTAATTCAATAAAACACGGACAGAATTATAAAAATAAAATTTATATTAATATTGATTCAAAAAAAGATAAAAAAAATGTGATTATTACTTATAAAGATACCGGTAAAGGTTACCCGCGAGAGTTGATTGATGGAAATTTTAGTAATATTGGTGTTGGATTTGAATTGATAAAAGGTATTGTAACTCATAGTCTGAGGGGGGAATTTCAAATCTATAACGATAATGGCGCTATAACAGTAATAATATTTGAACTTGAAAAAGAAATATATATTTAATAAAAAGAATTAAAAAATGAAAAAATCAAAAAAAATCAGAGTCCTTATTGCAGAAGATGATTTTCTTGTAGCTCAGGAGATATCTAATGCTCTGAAAAAAATAGGTTATGAGAATATCGGAACAGCGACAAATGGGAAAAAAGCTGTTGAAATGGCATTATCTTTAAAACCTAATGTGGTTCTTATGGATATTAAAATGCCAGAGCTTGACGGATTTGAAGCAACCAGACAAATTCAGGAGCGATGCAAAATACCGGTTGTTGTATTAACAGCGTATGAATCTGAAGAATTTTTAGAGAAAGCAAGTAATCTCGGTGTTTATGCTTATATCATAAAACCGCCTATCGCAAATGAAATTGAACGAAACATTTCTATCGCTCTTGCAAGGTATAATGATTTAATGAAATTGGATCGCCTGAACAAAGATTTACAAACGGAAATAGAAAAACGAAAGCAAGCAGAGAAAGAACTAAGCGAAAGCAGAGACCGCCTGGATTTAGCTGTAAAAGGTACAAACCTCGGCTTGTGGGACTGGAATATAAAAACAGGCGAAGCTGTGTATAACAAGCAGTGGGCAGAAATGCTTGGCTTTACTCTTAGCGAAATTGAGCCGAATGCTGATTCATGGAAAAATCGGGTTCATCCTGATGACGCTCCGAAAATGACAAATAAATTAAACGAACATATTAGAAGAAAAACTCCATTTTATGAAATAGAATTCCGTATGAAAACAAAAACAGGAGAATGGAAATGGGTCCATTCTGCAGGAAAAGTTTTTGAGAGGGACAATGATGGTAAACCATTGCGAATGACCGGAACTAACAGAGACATAACCGAACGCAAGCAGGCAGAGCAAGAACTTAAAAATAAAAATACAGAGCTTGAAACTTTTAATAAACTCGCTGTTGACAGAGAATTAAGAATGATAGAACTGAAACGTGAAATAAACGAACTGCTTAAAAAATTCGGACAGGAAGAGCGGTATAATATTGTGGGGTGAAATTCATGTTTCAGGTTTCAGGTTTCAAGTTAAAACCCGAAACCCGAAACCTGAAACCTGAAACCTGAAACCCGAAACATGAAACCTGAAACTTGAAACTTGAAACATAAACAATAAAAATAACAAAATCATGAAACTTTCAGACGTAAAAATTCTCTTAGTCGAGGATAACCCTGATGATATTGAATTAACATTAAGGGCATTTAAAAAGTACAATCTTGCAAATGAAATTATTGTTGCCAAAGATGGTGAAGAAGCATTGAATATCATTTTCGGGCGAGACGAAGAAAACAAGGAACAATCGCTGCCCGACCTGATACTACTTGACCTGAAGCTTCCAAAAGTGGACGGACTGGAAGTTCTTAAAAAAATAAAGGATAATCAGGAAACACAACTAATTCCTGTAATTGTTCTTACATCGTCGAAGGAAGAAAATGATTTGGTTGAAAGCTACCGGCTTGGCGTAAATAGCTACATCCGCAAACCTATTGACTTTGATAAATTTACCGAGGT
>JAIORT010000096.1 GCA_021107975.1 Bacteroidales bacterium
TTAACAAGAATAACTTTTCATTATACGGAGGAGTGGGGTTTAAATACATCAGGGGATACAGTGTTTTTGATTACCGTTACACGGAAGATGGACGGCTGGAGGCATATTCTGCATTGAATCCTGTTTTCGGTGTAAATTACAACACACCTTCTCCATCAAAAATTGACGGAGATAAATATCAATCACTTGGAAATGGCTGGGGACTTGATATCGGGATTTCAGCCTTATTATTCGAACATTTGCGGGTGGCTTTATCAGTTACTGATATAGGTTCTATTACATGGAATGGAAATGTATATGAAGGAGAAGACGGGTTGCTTGAAAACATAGAATCGGCAGGTTTGAATAATTATAACATTTTTGAAGCAGATGATAACATAGCTGCAGAAAATACAAACTGGGGAGACTGGACCGGATTGGAAAACAAAAAGGTGGGGCTGGCAACCAATGTCAGGTTCGGAGCTGCGTATATTCTGAATGATAAATTTGAGTTTGGAAGTGAATTCTATATTCCGGTAAAAGAAGTTCCCGGCGCTTATGATAAACTTATTGTTGGTTTAGGTACAAGGATAATGCCTGTAAAATGGTTCAAAGCTTCAATAGGGTTAGTAAGCGGAGGCGAAACAGGCACCGACATTCCAATGGGAGTTTCTTTTTTCCCGTTTAACAATCAAAGTTTTTCATGGGAGGTAGGATTTGCCGTGAGTGATATTACAACCTATTTTAAACAGAAAAAACCGACTGTATCTTTGGCTTTTGGTTTATTAAGATTCAGTTTTGGAAACTTGGAGAGAAAGACAAAAACAGAAGAAAGCTCAAATAAATAGGTAAAAAATTAATTTTTGAATCGGCATATTTATAAACGCCCGGCAACGGTATGGAATACAAAGATTATTACAAAATATTAGGTGTTGATAAAAACGCCACACAGGAAGAGATAAAGAAGAAATATCGAAAGCTTGCTTTAAAATATCATCCCGACAAAAACCAGAATGATAAATCGGCTGAAGAAAAATTCAAAGTAATTGCAGAAGCTTATGAAGTTATAGGTAACAAAGAAAAAAGAAAAAAATATGATGAATTAGGAGCCAACTGGAAACAATATGAACAAGCCGGAGCTTATGCCGGTAAAGGTGGGTCTGATTATGCTCAATGGGGACAGGGTGCACAGCAGTCAGGAGGATATTCACAAGGTAATTATGAAGAGATGTTTGGTGGCAGCGGAGGTTTCTCTGATTTTTTTGAACAATTTTTTGGCGGGCAATACCAAAGAACGAGCAGGGCAGAAAAAACACGCCGCCCTTTTCCCGGGCAGGATTATGAATCTCAATTCACTGTTGATTTAGCCGAAGCTTATCATGGAACAACCCGCATCTTAAATTTAGATGGTCAAAAATTGAAAATCAATATTAAGCCCGGTGTAAAAAACGGTCAGCTGCTCAGAGTGAAAGGAAAAGGCGGAAAAGGAACACAAGGAGGCAAAAGCGGTCATCTTTATTTAAAGGTAAACATCAAACATAACAATTACTTCGAAAGAAAAGATAATGATTTATATTGCGATGTAAACATTGATATTTATAAAGCAATTTTAGGCGGCAAAGCAAATGTTAAAACCTTAAAAGGAAATGTGAATATAACAATCCCCAAACTATCACAAAACGGCAAGGTGCTTAGATTAAAAAATATGGGGATGCCTGATTATAATAAAAATGATGTTTTTGGCAATCTTTATGTGAAAATTAAAATTGATATACCAAAGTATTTATCAGAAGCAGAACTTGAGTTAATTAAAAAAGCAGCCGATTTGCATATAAAACAGGACACTAATTTTACGAATTAACACGAATAGAGCAATAATTATTAGTGATAATTCGTGTCAAAAAAAACATTCGCGTATTCGCGGCAATCATATAAAAAGATGAAAAATATTAAATCATGATAACACTGACATTTTATGATGAAATAGTTCCACAACAAATCCTTGATTTTATTGAGGCGATACATTCAAGAGACTTACAATATTATGCAAGTGATTTTTTAAATGAATTTGAAATTGAAGATGAAGTAATTGAAACCGCTATTGAAAGGGCTATTAATGCCTGCTCTTCATTAAAAATACCATACTACCTCCACTTTAAAAAAATATATATTGTTAAACAAAACTACATCCAAACCGACTGGAAATTATCTACCTTAGGATGTTACTTAACAGTTGTTAATTGCGACCCTTCCAATCCTCTTATCGCAAAATTCCAGGCATCTCTGATTGTAGGTGATTGACAACTTATAAAGATGTGTGAATAGAGAAGCATAATGCTTGGTAGGGTAAGGTAAAAGGTTTTAGGATTTGATTATTATGAAAGTATTAAGGTTAATAAATGTCAAATGAGTAACAGGCTGCAATTTTCAGTTTTTAATTACAAATAAGAGTATTATACGGATTACGCTTTTGCTTGCATATTAACCCAACTTGTAAATAGGTATTCATCACTGTCTTATTACCAGATATTTGCGA
>JAIORT010000150.1 GCA_021107975.1 Bacteroidales bacterium
ACATGAGTTATTTTACCTTTATGAATAAGTTTTGCTTCGGCATAAACCAATCCCGCGCTAACAGCGCCCACATGATTAGCAGTTACAGAAGCGCCTCTTACATCGAATTTATCTAAATCAATAATTGCAGCAGAACCCACACTTGCAACTGTTTCAGCAAGAGCAATACTTGCGCCACCGTGCAGAATGTTCATTGGTTGTTTGGTTCGCCCGTCAACCGGCATTTTTGCTTTTACGTATCCATGTTTCAATTCAAGGTATTCAATACCCAATTGTTCCATAAGCGTTCCCTTGTTCAGGGCGTTCAGTTCTTCAATAGTGCTTTTCAGAGAAATCATAGGCAATTGTTTTTTACAAAGTTAATAGAATAAATTTCTCTATTTTTGTCTAAAATCATTTACACATGAAAATGTTCCTTTTTAATATGGAGATTCTTGATGAAAAAGAAGGGACTTATCTTATTGCAATTTCCATTGATGACATAATAACAATGATCGAATTTACCCCGGATAAAAAGTTGTTAAAATTTCTTCAGAAAGATAAAGTTTCGGATATTTTAAAAAGAAACGAACATCAGTTCCGCAAGGTTCTTCATATTAAAAAACCTGAAACGTATTATAAAGGATTCAAACTGGATTTTGCTTTACGTGACGAAAAAGATGTGATTGCTTTTAATGATATTTCAAAGATTTTGGTAGTTGACAAAAGAAAAGACCGGTATAAGAACTATGTAACTGAAAAAGAAAAAAAAGCTATTTATAAATTGTATATCGATGGCAGCTACATGGAAAAAAGAAAAAAGGGAGGGTATGCAATTGTTACGAAAGACCCAAAAGAAAAATATAATCTTTATACTTTTGAGACTGACGAGCAAAGCAGCAGCCTGATTGAATTATTGGCTGCAATTAAAGGACTTGAAATTCTTAAGAATATTAAAAATATCAGGATTATTACTGATAGCCAATACGTAAGGAAGGGGTTAACAGAGTGGATCGTTAACTGGAAACTGAACAACTGGCATACAGCAAATGGAGATAAGGTTAAAAACATTGAATGCTGGAAGAAATTTGATGTTTTGACTGATAATAAATATATCGAATTCAAATACGTGAAAGCGCATTCGCAACATTTCGAAAATACCATGGCTGACTTGTATGCTAAGGATATGGCGAAAAAATGAATAAGATAACTTGTGTATCATACAAGTTTGCGTCTTATATTTTAAATCTATAATTATGGAAAATTTTAAAATAGACAACCCCACAGTCCTGCATTTCGGAAGGAATGTTGTTCGGGATTTAGGAAAGACTGTTGAAAAATACGGCAGGAAAGTATTATTGATTTATGGCGGCGGTTCCATTAAAAAGAACGGAATTTACGAGGAAGTGATGGGGCAACTCAAACAAATCAATGCCGAAGTAATTGAATTTAGAGGGATAAAACCCAATCCCATTGTAGAGGATGTGAATGCTGCGGCTGAAAAAGGAAAACAATTCCAACCCGATGTAATCCTGGCAGTTGGTGGCGGAAGTGTTATTGATTCAGCCAAAGTACTTTCGCTTGCTATCCCTTGCGAACATTCTGCCTGGCGGATTATGATCAATATGGCAAAGCCAACTACAGCCATCCCGATAATTACCGTATTAACACTGGCAGCAACAGGTTCGGAAATGAATTCCATTGCAGTGCTGCAAAATGTGGAGACACATAAAAAAATCCCGATCCGGAACGACCTGATTTATCCGAAACATTCCTTTTTGGATCCGCAATATACCTTCTCAGTTCCGAAAGATTATACAGCTTATGGCATTGTTGACTTAATTACCCATGCAATGGAAGCCTGGTTCGGTGAGGGCAGTGCCACTTTATCCGACCGTTTTGTTTGTTCCATTATTCTCGAAGCGATGGAATACGGACCTGCTTTGCTTGACGACCTGAATAATTACGAATTAAGGGCAAGGATCATGTATGCTGCAACCCAGGCTTTGAACGGGCTTACCATGTATGGACGTGTTTCGGGTGAATGGGGTGTGCATGCAATCGGGCATATTTTGTCTTTACTTTACGATATCCCACACGGAGCAACACTTTCAGTGGCTTATCCTGCCTGGCTAAAATTGATGAAGGACAGAATTCCTCAGCGAATCCTGGAATTCGGGAAAGTGGTTTTTAACACTTCTACTGCTGAAAAAACCATTTCAGCATTGGAAAATTTCTTTAGCTCCATCGAAGCCCCTGTTCGTATGAATGAAATAGGAATAGGTGAAGACAAAAAGCCGGAAATCCTGGATATGATGATCAAGAACAAAGTGAATGGGATGCATTATAAGTTGTCCAAGGAAGATATTGAAAAGATAGTGGAATTGATGTATTAAAAAACCAGCCTTTCGTTCCTCAGGGTTTATCCCTTTATGAACCGAAAGACTGATAAGCAAAATTATTATTCCGGTTTTATCAAGCCCGGATAATGCTGTTTGAAAACCAATTTCAACGAACTGTCGAAATCAGGCAAAAC
>JAIORT010000627.1 GCA_021107975.1 Bacteroidales bacterium
AAAATTTAGCGTTCTTTGCGGTTAAAATTACTTTTTAGAATCCTCACATAAAAAATATTACTTTTACTATCGAAATTCTTCTGATTAAAAGTATTAATGATAACTTTTATTTTAAACGGCAAAAAAGTTCACTTTAACGGCAATCCCGATTTTTCTTTGTTAAATTTCCTCAGAGAGGAGCAAAATATAACTTCCGTTAAAGATGGTTGCTCCGGTCAGGCGGCTTGCGGAGCTTGTTTAGTTGAAATAAACGGGCGGGCAAAGCTGTCGTGTGTTACAAAAATGAAAAGCCTCGAAGGAGCTGAAATAGTTACACTCGAAGGCGTACCGGATAACATAAAAAATGTTTTGGCAAAGGCATTTGTTAAAAAGGGCGCTGTGCAATGCGGTTTTTGCACTCCCGGTATTTTAATGCGAACCAAAATACTTTTTAACGAAAATCCAAAACCCGACAGAGAGGAAATAAAGAAAGCTTTGAGTCTGAACCTGTGCCGATGCACCGGATATAAAAAAATTATTGATGCGATTGAGTTGGCTTTTAGGTCTTTAAGGGAAAATAAAAGCATCGAATATTCAGAAAACTCAGGTAAAGTCGGGACTTCTTATCCTAAATATCAAGCCATTGAAACTGCTCTTGGAAAAAGACCTTTTATTAATGATTTGAAATTTGATGGAATGCTTCATGCAGCGCTGAAATATTCTGAACACCCGCGTGCTAAGATAATAAGCATTGATACTTCCGAAGCAAAAAAACTCGATGGCGTGATTAAGGTCTTTACTGCCAAAGATATTCCCGGCGAACGGAACATGGGTTTGATTTTTAAGGATTGGCCATTAATGATTGATGTGGGTGAAACAACTCATTACATCGGTGATGTTCTGGCAGGCGTTGTTGCCCGAAGTAAAGAAATTGCAAAAAAAGCTGCCGGCTTAATAAAGGTCGAATATGAAGTGCTCAAACCTGTTACCGAAATGTTACAGGCAATTAATAAAGATTCGACAAGGGTTCATGAAAAAAGGTTAAATATTTTAGAAAAATGTTTGATCCGCAGAGGTGGAGATATTGATGAGATATTATTTAATTCCAAATATGTTTCACACGGAGTTTATGAAACACAGCGTATCGAACATGCATTTCTTGAAACTGAAGGCGCTGTCGCTCTTCCAACAGACGATGGAGGTATTAAGCTTTATGCAAACAGCCAGGGAATTTATATCGACAGGGGGCAAATAGCCCTTCTACTCGGAATACCGGAAGAAAAGGTAATAATTAAACTTGTGCCGACCGGTGGTGGATTTGGCGGAAAAGAGGACATAACCGTACAGGGTCATGCAGCGCTTTATTCTTATTTATTAGAGAAACCGGTAAAATTAGTGCTTACAAGAGAAGATTCTATCAGGATGCATCCCAAACGTCACCCTGTATATATGGATATAACAGTGGGAGCGGATGAAAACGGGAAACTAACTGCTGTTAAGCTGTATGCTGTGGGCGATACGGGAGCTTATGCTTCAGTAGGTACAAAAGTGATGGAAAGAGTTGCCGGACATGCCACCGGAGGTTATCATGTATCGGCAATCGATTTGCAAGCAGTTACTGTTTATACAAATAATATTCCGTCGGGTGCTATGCGCGGATTTGGTGTGAACCAGGTTACCTTTGCCCTTGAGAGCTGTATTGATGAAATTTGTGAAAAAGGAAATTTCGACAGGTGGAAGTTCAGATACGATAACGCTTTAGTTGAAGGCTCAAAAACAGCTACCGGTCAGGTTCTTGAAGGAGGAGTTGGCATCAGGGCAACGTTGGAAGCCGTTAAAGATGAATTTTACAAGGCAAAATATGCAGGGCTTGCATGTGGAATCAAAAACAGCGGTGTAGGTAATGGAATGCCTGATTTTAGCGATGTAAGGATTATAATAAAATCGGAAAAGGAAATTGAGATACAGCATGGCTGGACTGAGATGGGACAGGGAGTGGATACAATTGCATTACAAACGCTCTGCCAGGAAACAGGTTTAAATCCGGATTTGATAAAAATAAATGTTGAAACCAATGCCGGACTACCTACAGGAATGACCACTTCATCGAGAGCTACGGCGCTTGTTGGAAATGCCATTATTGATGCAGCTAAGAAATTAAAGGCTGACATGGAAAACCACAACCTGGCACAATTAACAGGAAAGATTTATAAAGGGAGCTATTTATGCGACTGGACAACAAAACCGGGAGACAAAATCGAAAAAGTGATAACCCATTTTGCTTACGGATATGCAACACAACTTGTTGTATTGGATGATGAAGGTGAAATTGATAAAGTGTATGCTGCTCATGATGCCGGTAAAATTATGAATCCGGCTCTTTTCGAAGGGCAAATAGAAGGCGCTGTTCACATGGGGCTTGGATATGCTTTGACGGAAGACCTGCCGATGAAGGGCGGACAGCTTGTCTCAACCAGGATGAAAGACCTAAGAATTTTAAAAGCAAAAGACACACCGGATGTAATTGTTAAAGG
>JAIORT010000744.1 GCA_021107975.1 Bacteroidales bacterium
CATTTTGTGTGTTTAGAAAAACAAAAGTAAGTAAATTTGTTTTATAAACAAAACAAATAGTATAATTATTTTTTAATCTTCCGGCACAAAATCACCTTTGCCAACTCCGCAAACCGGACAAACCCAGTCATCAGGAATATCTTCAAAGGCGGTTCCGGGAGCTATTTCTCCATCAGGGTCGCCAACTTTTTTACCAGGTTTGAGCATTCCAACAGCAACAAGACCGGCACCTTCTTCACCATTGTATAAACCTTCCATAGCAGCGAGTTTCATCGGTTGTGTTTGTGCAACATCAAGAGCAGAGCCATCGCCTGTAACAACAAGGAAAAGTGAAGAAAGCAAACCGAACACGGCGCCTATCACGATACTTTTTTTCGCAAAAATTACATGACGGTTTTTTAATAAGAACCACGCACTTACTCCTATCACGAATAATGAACCTATTACATAAGCATTTGTTATAACATGTAAAAATTTGTGAATTGCAGTAGGTGAAAGCAAGACTTCCCAGAAATTCGCCATTTCATTTCTCGCTTTATCAGGATTATTAACCAAAGTCTTCTGCTTACCTTGCTTTGATTTTTAAATCCGTCAACATAAAGAAATATAAAGCGTTTTAAAAAGTTCATTGTAATTAATTTTTATATCCCCGAAGTGTTCAAATTTCCCAGGCTAACAGTGATTAATCTTTTCTGGTTTGGGTCATCATCATTATATAAAGTAATTGTTACCTGAAGATGAAGATTATAAATGCTTATAATAGTCTCCTTAGATTTGATAATTCCAACTTTTAAAATATCAGAATTTATAATGCCGTATTTTCGTGTAGGCTCATCCCCGAAAATCTCATCACCGCTTTCCAGAAATTTTTTGTCGTAATTTTTACTGAACTCAAAAATATTTGAAATATCCTCGATAGTTATTATCTGTAAATTCTCTATCCCATCAAGGTTGGTTGTGAACCAGGTAAAAACATGTTCATCCAACAAGCATCTGTTAAGGTTATCTTTCATCAATATCCTGGCATTGTTGATTATGGCTCTGCCATAGAAATTATTATCAAAAAAGTAGATTTTATCATGAGTTATAGCATACCGCATATTAATTCCACCGATAATCTTTCGCAGTTTGGGATAATAATGATATGAATTAAAAGCTCTCAGGATAATCGCAAAATTACATGCAAATAGTAATGACTGCAATGGGTTGTCAAATATCAGGAAACCTCCATCACCGGTGCTTATAAAGCTTTTTTCAATTCTTTCGGCAGTGTATTTCTGAAAAATAAATTTATGGTTCGATTGGCACAAATTAATTGTGGCATTAAGAAATGTTTTGAAAAGAAAAGGTATCAGGGTTTGTTCGAATTCTCCATAGGAACTGTATTGATACATATCAATTCCTAAAACTGATTTTCTGCCGATTTTTTCATAACCTACATATTTTTTTAATTCTTTATACAAATCGCGATGGTCAGGAATAATGTTTGTCTTTTCAAAAATCACTCTTTTGTCTGTTTTCTGTATAATACTTTTGATACAGTCAGGGTCGAGTATTTTAACAGTTTTTTTCATTTTATATATTTTTGGTATTTTAATAATTGATGACTATTATTTACACTATTCCACCGAAATACTTCATAAACTGGACTCTTTCAAAAGCAGCAGGATTTTTTACTTTTTTATAACTCATTTTTCCTCTGAACTCGTCAAGGGTCGAAAAGTTGTTCTTTTCCATCCAGTTTTCAATATTTTTTAAAATTGTTGAAATATGTTCCGGTCCATGCTTATAAATAGCCGAAACAATCTGGACTGCTGTTGCACCTGCAAGTATTTGCTTTATTACACCTTCGCCATTGTGAACACCCGTTGATGCAGCCAAATCACATTTAACTTTATCAGACAATAAAGCTATCCATCGAAGCGATGTTGAAATTTCTTCCGGTGTGCTGAATACATTCGAAGAAATAATTTTAAAATTATTAATGTCAATATCAGGGCTGTAATAGCGATTAAATATAACAAAGCTGTCAACATTTTTTGTCCAGCTTAATTTTTGAATCAATCTGGCAAGCCCTGAAGAATAAAAGCTCATTTTCAATGATACAGGTATAGAAACCTTTGCTTTAACTTTTTCAATAATATTGAAATAAATTTTTTCATTTTCCTCACTGCTGCGAGTTTCGTCAGATGGTAATAAGGATACATTCAATTCCAGGGCATCGGCTCCTGCATCTTCTATTCTATTAGCAAATAATATCCATTCACCTGCAGAAATACAATTAATGCTTGCTATAATCGGGATATCAATATTTTTTTTAGCATTTTTAATCAAATCAGAATATTCCTTAATACCAAATTCTTTCGAATAATTGTTTATATAATCTATTGCTTCAGGATACCAGAAATATTGTTTGTCCTGTTCAATCAATTTATCTCTATCAACATGAAGCTGTTCTTCAAATAAAGATTTTAACACAACAGCACCTGCACCGCTATTTTCAAGCTTTT
>JAIORT010000551.1 GCA_021107975.1 Bacteroidales bacterium
GAAAAAATGTTTCCAGATTGCTTTTGGTTCTAAATTTAAAATTTCGTTGCTCATATCTTACTTATTTATATTAAAGATGTGTGAAAAATAATAAATGATTTATCCTAATAAGAAGTATTTTAGACAGACTCATGAATATGTATTACTTTACTGGTCATTTCATATAAAACATGAGGATCAATATCAAGATGTGCAGGTTTTTCCATTCCATCATAATCAATCATTTTTATTCCATTTTCCCAATAAATTGTTGTTCCGTCACATTTTACTTCATTAAAACGCTTTTTATCCAATAATTGATAAAAACTACTTTTTTCTGATTTCGCATTTTTCAGAATAAATGATTCCAAATCAATAGTTTTTATTTCATTATTATTCCACTTACAAGTTATTTTGTAAGCTTCAATTGATACAATTTCTGTTATCCATTTCATGATAATGGTTTTATTTTTTTGAAAGTCATAATCTCAGCATTTAAATTCTCGAAATTATTTTTTAATATTCGGTAGTTGCAGGCCATATCCTTTTTTCTTGTCTTCAGCTTTAAGCAAAAAAGCAAAAAGTAAGGCTAATACACCAAGAATAGTAAAAATTCCCATTGGAATAGTGTAATTGTAAAAAGTAGCAACATTTTTATATTTTGTTATATTTTCACCCTTATCGGTAATAAAATGATCTACTCGGCCTTTATCTTTATATGAATACAATGGCACTTTTACAACCTTCTTTTTTTCTAATTTCTTGAATGCTTTATCAGAAATACTGCTACGCTGAATAGTATCGCCTGTCGCAACAACTATGCTCGATATTGAACCATTACCATCTTTAATAAACTGAGTAACCTGAAGCGTTGTGTCTTTGCGGGCTATAGAACCAACAACTGCTAATTCATATACCTGTTGATCTGCTGTAGCAATTTTTACAATATTATCACCCTGACTTGTAGTAAATCCTGTCCCTAAAATTGCGAAATAACCGATAAAACAATATTTATTTAATACCCAACCTATAAGATATGGTACTCCCATTAATCCCCAGTTTTGAACCCAGAATATAAGGGCATAGGCAGTTCCCAATTGTTTTTCAGGAATAATTTTTGGGACCGAAGGCCACATTGCAGAAGGAACCAAAGAAAATCCAACACCCAATACGATAACAAGAATAATTGCAATCATCCAATTGTTCAAGAATGGAATTGTAAATAATAGGTGAACAAGAATTAATAAAGAAGCACCTATTATCATAATAGTAGCACCTTTACCTTTCCGGTCATATAAATTTCCGAACAGTGGAGTAAGAAGAATTGTTCCAAACGGAAGCAATGCAGGAATCATTCCAGCCCAATCTTCATTTATATGAAATTTCTGAACCATTAAATCGGTAGCGTACTTTAAGAAAGGAAAGACAGATGAATAAAACAAAACACATAAAATAGCAATAAACCACCATCCTTTATTACTAACAATATTCCAAATATCAGATACTCTAAAAGCTTCTTCATCATCTACTGTATCGGTTTCTAAATTATATGCTGCCTGGGAAGCATCAAGCTTTTTATCCATAAACATATAAATAATGAAAGAAATCAAACCAATACAAAGTAATATTAAGGCAAATAAAACTGGCGTCGATACATTGTTAAATGCTTTAGCCACTGGCACTGAAGTGCCTATAGCAAGTGCTGTACCTAAACGTGCAGTAGCCATTTCAAGACCCATAGCCAATGCCAGTTCTTTACCCATAAACCATTTTACAATAATTTTAGAAACGGTAATACCAGCTACCTCGACACCAACTCCAAAAATAGCAAAACCCAATCCTGCCATAAAAACCTGAGCTTTTACATCCCAGAATAATATATGCCACATATCTCCATCAAGAGCATGAGTAGAAACAGCCCAGTATTTAATCGCTGTACCAGAAATCATAATAATAGCAGCCATTAAACCTGTAAAACGAACCCCCATTTTATCAAGGATTAGTCCACCAACAATTAACAATAACAGGAATACGTTAAACCAACCATATGCACTGGTAAAAAACCCAAATTCATAACTATTCCATTGTAATTGGCCTTCTAACAGGCCTTTTAAAGGAGCCATCGCATCGGTAAGATAATACCCTGTAAGCATTGTAAAAGAGACAATACCTAATGCAGTCCATCTTGCAACCTTTGAATCTCTGAGAGTTTGTCTTATTTTTTCAGTCATAATATTATAAATTTGAATGGGCGAAGTTAACAAAAAAATAATACGATTGATAAAATGTTGAAAATATGAGAAGTGCTATGAACACAAAGTTGACTTTAACAATTGAACAGTCGATAATTGAAAAAGCAAAAGCTTTAAAAGGAGTTTTCAAAGCACCATCAAGTTTTGATTATAAGAAAGAGCTAGCAAAAGGTTTAAAAGACAAATATTTGTAATGAAACGAATACTTATTTGTAATTTATTATTTTGACTTTATGAGATTTAAGGAGATGCCTGATAAATATGGAC
>JAIORT010000654.1 GCA_021107975.1 Bacteroidales bacterium
TCCGCTCGAAAAAATAATTTTACTTTTATTTTGAGTAATATTAAATATTATTTCTAAATTAGCCCTGTTTATTTTTAATCTAAAATAATAATATTATGGAAAATATAGATTGGGGGAAACTACCCTTTGGTTATTTCAAAACCGATTATAATGTAAGATGTTATTACAAAGACGGGAAATGGGGTGAGATTGAGGTATCATCATCAGAGTATATCAACCTTCATATTGCTGCCACTTGTTTGCATTACGGGCAGGAATGTTTTGAAGGAATGAAAGTGTTCAGAGGAAAGGATGGAAAGATAAGGGTTTTTAGATGGGAAGAAAACGCCAAAAGGATGCAACGTTCGTGCGAGGGTATTATGATGGCTGAGCCGCCTGTTGAATTGTTTAAAGAAATGATTATTAAAGTAATCAAATTGAATGAAAAGTATATTCCACTTCCGGGACTGGGTGCATCATTATACTTAAGACCGGTATTAATCGGTTCGGGAGCACAAGTTGGGATAAAACCTTCAAATGAATATTTGTTAGTGATATTTGCCGGTCCGGTAGGTCCGTATTTCAAAGAAGGCTTTAACCCGGTGAATGTTCAGATTGTACGCGATTATGACCGGACTGCGCCACAAGGAACAGGGCATATAAAGGTAGGGGGAAATTATGCTGCCAGTCTTAAACCTGCAATCAGGGCTAAAAAAGAAGGTTTCTCAACTATCCTTTTCCTCGATTCAAAAGAAAACAAATACATTGATGAAGCCGGTCCTGCCAATTTCTTTGGTATAAAAGGAAACACTTATGTTACACCCGATTCTCATACCATTCTTCCTTCCATTACCAATATGAGCCTTCGGACTTTAGCTGAAGATATGGATATGAAAGTTGAAAAGCGCCCGGTTGCAGTGGAAGAATTGGAAAGTTTTGACGAAGTAGGAGCCTGCGGAACGGCTGCAGTTATTTCACCCATTAAAAAGATAGTTGATCGTGAAACCGGAAAAGTTTATGAATATTGCAAAGATGGGAAAGCCGGACCTATTTCAACAAAACTGTATAATACCCTGAAAGGAATACAGGAAGGTGAAATTGAAGATAAGCACGGGTGGAATATGATTATTGAGTAAACAATAGGGTATTAGTGCAGAATCTGATGTTTAATTTATTATTTCTGATGTAACCCACATTCTTTGTATTCAGGCATTTCCCACCACCAGCGTCCGGCGCGAATGTCTTCACCGGGTTTAACAGCCCTGGTACATGGCTGGCAGCCTATGCTTGGGAAGCCTTCTTTATGAAGTTTATTATAAGGAATATTATTTTCTTCAATATAATCCCACACCTGCTGTTCTGACCAATTATACAGGGGATTGAGTTTTATCAAATTATTCTGATCATCCCATTCAATAAGATTTTTTTCTCTTCTCGTCATAGATTGCTCCCTTCTCATTCCTGTAATCCAGACACTCAACCCTTTTAATGCTTTATTGAGAGGTTCGGTTTTTCTTATCCTGCAGCAAAGCTCCCTGTTTTCTGTACTTTCATAAAAGAGATTAATGCCTTTTTGATTTACCATTTTCTCAACCTGTCTGGCATCAGGGAAATAAACTTTTATATTGATTTTATACCTGCTATTTGTTTTTTGAATAAGGTCATAAATCTCAGGGAACATCCTGCCGGTATCAAGTGTAAATATTCCGGCTGTTTTATCAATCCGGGCTATCATTTCAGTTATTGCCTGATCTTCTGCGCTGAGACTGGATGAAAGGGCTATCCTGTTTTTATATTTATCCAGGAAATATTCTAATACTTCCTTTGCGGATTTGTTTTCAAATTGATTATTCAGCTTCTTAATTAAATCGTCTTTCATCAATTATAGTTTAATAATAGCCGGTTAAAATTATACCCTTTAAATTTTGTGGTGCAAAAGTAAATAATATTCTTTTTCAGGGTTTATCAGGGATAGGATATTAAGCAGCGAATTTTTACAGTCTGAACTTTGTGTTACGCCCGATAGATCTTGCGTAAACCATAGCAACGGTTCTGTAAATAACATGTCCGAATTTTGTATAGGGGGCGTAAATAATAATTATCCACACTAATACTAAGTGCAGGAAATAAATAAAATAAGCAGAAGCCCAGTTCTGGAAACGGGCAATTTCCACAAGGACACCTGAAATTGTAAGTAAATAAATTGAAACAAGAAAAAACCAGTCAAAATAATTAGTTTTTCCTGCAACATTTTTATTCGCTATTCTTTTATATATCATTATTGTAAGTCCAGCCAATAACATCAATGCAGCTAAGTTGCCCGCTATTTTCACAGGGTTCCATAACGATAAAGGATATTCGAAAAACAATACTGAAATAATGGCAAAAATAGTTACAAACAATAAAATTATAAAACCTCCGAAGACCAACAAATGACTATAAAATCTGAATTTGTTCGAAGTACATTTATTGAAATTCCGATGGAAAATAATTTCATTCAGAACCGAAATCA
>JAIORT010000970.1 GCA_021107975.1 Bacteroidales bacterium
AGTCCGACAAAAAGCTCGGTGTATTCTTTTTTATCTTCTGTATAAAGAAAATTAACACCTGCTAAAGCCTGAATCCTCGATTTTCTTAAAATCGGGAATTTATTAATTATCCATCCGTTAAAATGATGTTCGTAATTAAGAGCGACATAATAATTATTTGTACTATTTGAGTAATAATCTAATGCATTAAAAGCAACTTTTGATCTTTCCGAGAAGTTTGTGCCGGATGAGCCAATCATCAATTCAGAACTTCCCTGATGCAGAAAGATTGTTTGATTACCGGTAAAATGTTTATAATCCATAAAATACATCTTATGGGTATTAAAGAAACCTCCTGTTAAAACAGCAATTTTTGAAACTCCGAAATTTTTCAAACTGAAATTATCATATACACCAACCTGCCATTGATCAAAGTTAACATCGCTGCCTATGGCGTTGATCCCCTTTTTATAATTAAGTCTGATAACAGGGTATTTGGTTCCGTAAACATCTTTCCTGTTTGGATATTTAGCATATTTCTGCCCGAATTTAATTTCTAAACCCAGATCAATAATAAAAGCATTGTTTCTTTCAAAAGCCGGTTCATCATTAGTTTTATCGAGAGGATTGTTGGATGTAAATTCCTTATCGGGATAATTAAAAACCGTAAAATCGGAATGGTTGGTTAGAGCCGATCTTCTGGCATATTCGACTGAAGCCCAAAAATTCAGTCCGTTTATTAGCTCGCTGCCAAAGCCTGCCAGCAGATATTCTTTCTGATAAAACTTTGCAAAATTATCTTTCAGAAGAACTGTATAACCGGTATTAATCAACTCAGAAATCGGTTTTTGACTGTTATACTGAAAACTGTTTTTTCCTCCTTTTAGAAATACATACCTCCTTTTCAAATTATCGAACCTGTAATATCCTGAAAGCCCGTAATAAAAATTATTATTCGTAAAACTGTATTTCAGCGAAGAACTAATACGAAAATACGTGTAATCCTCGTACGATTTTCTGAAATATGGTTTTATATCTAACAAAAAGCCTTCAACCGTATTATAAGGCAGCACAGCATTTACCAATGAATTAACTCCATAACCTGTTCGCGTAAAAGAATTATAATATGAATATCCGCCCCATAACAGGCTCATAGGTTTGAATTTATTATTTGCTTTATTAACGGAATCGCGGTATGTTTTCGATTCGCGGATAATCAAAATGCTGTCACCTTCATGATAATTATCTATTTCTTCATCCGTAAGAACAGTCTGTCGGCTTTCGACCCAATAAACCGAATCTCTTTTTGTACTTTCTTCGGTTACCGTAAACACCTCATTACTAAAAAAGTTTTCAGGAAAATCAAGGTTGACTATATAATCGGTAAAGAATCCGATAAAATTTGTTGTCGCCTTAAAACCAAACACTTTAAAATACATTATAATATGTAAAGACAAAGGCATGTGAACGGAATCGTTAACCGGCACATACACCTGCCTGATAAAAACACTATCGGTCATTTCTATCTGCGAATCGCGTGTGATTGTGAGGTCAAGGCTGTGGATACTCCATTTATTATCAACAATGTAAATATAGCCTCTGAAAATATTATCGGATTTTCGTTTCGGGATAACTTCGATCTTGTAAATAAGTTCGTTATTATCAACGAAGGAATCAATAAGTTTATACCTGTAATAAAATAAAGCATTACCTGCAATCGGCGACACGAATGACCTTTCGGAAAAACCAATAGGTATCAGATTTTTGTAAAAACTCAATAAAAGAATTTCGGCTCGGTTAAAGCTGTACCCCGTTTTTGTACCAGCCACTTTTGAGGCAATCATATCTTCTTTTTGTTTATCGGGTTTTTGAAAATAATACCGACTGACCGATTCGGAAAGATATATCAGTCCCAGATCGGATGAGTCGGGCATTTCATCTTTAGGTATTAAAATAAATTTCTTTGGAATTTCATCTAAGGTTATATTACTTTTCATGTACATCTTTGCCGAGTATGACTTTACGAGGTTAAGATGATATTTTCGTTTTTTAATTGCTTTGCGGATGATCGGATAAGCCGGGTCTTCCATGTCGGCAGAAATAACAACTTCCTGTAATAATATCTGTTCGGGTTCCATTTTCACCTGAAGGGGTGATGGGTTTTTGCCGGAAGAAATATTGAACCTCACTTTTTTATAACCAACATATTGAAATACTAAAACTATAAGCTGGCTATCGTCAACATTAATATAAAAGTTGCCTTCAAAATTCGACGTGGTACCAAAAGTAGTACCTTCAACATAAATATTTACAAATGGAAGCGGGTCGTCATTATTATCAATAACCTTACCTGTTATAGTTTTTTTTGCATCTGTTGACGGCTGAGCATCAAGATAATTAAATGTAAAAATCGTTAAGAAAAAGAGAACAAGATAAAATTTCATAAGAGTATCATTTCTGTTTGACATTACAAAACGAGATTATAAATCATTAATTATTTGACAATTTA
>JAIORT010000110.1 GCA_021107975.1 Bacteroidales bacterium
AAATGAAAACCTACTTCAAATTAGCATGGCGGAATTTATGGAGAAATAAACGGAGAACTTTTATCACCGTTGGTTCCATATTTTTTGGGGTTTTCTTTGCTGTTTTTATGTCTTCGCTTCAAAAAGGATCATTTGAAAACATGGTAGAGAATATGGTCAGGTTTTATTCGGGGTATATACAGATACAGCATAAAGAATTTAAAGAAAATCGCAGCCTGAACAATAGCTTTGAAGATAACGCCGAACTCAACAAACTAATTGAAGACAATAAATTAATTACTGAATTTACCCAGAGGGTTGAATCCTTTGCCCTGGCATCAACCGGTGAAAAGAGCTATGGCACTATGGTTTTTGGTATAATCCCTGAACAGGAAGAAAATATCTCAGGAATTTCTAAATGGATAAAAAAGGGGACTTTCTTTTCCTCCGGTTCAAATGGTGTTTTAATAGGTAAAGAGCTGGCTGCCAATCTACATATTGAAGTTAAGGATACATTAATTTTATTAGGTCAAGGGTACCATGGTGTAACCGCAGCAGGTATGTACCCGGTTGTTGGAATACTTGACTTTCCGCTGGCTGAAATGAATAAACAAATCGTTTATATGGAAATAAACAATTGCCGTGAGTTGTATTCCATTCCTAATCGCTCCACTTCGATGATTTTAATGGTAAAAAATATTGATATAGTGCAGCCTGCTTTAAACGTGCTTCGACCTCAATTACCTGAAGGTCTTAAAATTTACGCATGGAATGAGATACAAAAAGAACTGGACAATCTTATAAAAGGAAAACTGGCAAGTAGTAAAATAATCAAAGGAATATTATTCATGGTTATTGGTTTTGGTATCTGGGGCACTATTATTATGCTAATGGCGGAAAGAAAAAGGGAGTTAGGCATTATGATTGCCTTGGGTGTTAAAAAATTAAGAGTTATCCGGATAATAGCAATAGAATCTTTTTTTATCAGCATATTAGGTATTGTTGTTGGTTTTCTGGGGAGTCTGCCTCTGGTACTTTATTTTTATTTAAACCCAATCAATGTTGGTGGAGAAGTGGCGAAAACTTACGAACAAATGGGATTTGAGCCTGTAATAAAATTCAGTATTCATCCCGATATTTTTATAAATCCGGCTATGACCGTATTTATCTTGTTTGCGGTTATTACAATTTATCCGGTCTGGTATATTTATAAACTTAAAACTGCAAACGCATTACGAGCATAATGAGAAAGGTTTTCAATGACAGACAAACAAATAAATAAACTATGAATAATTTTAATATAGCATGGCGGAACTTATGGCGGAATTCAAGACGTAGTATTATTACAATGGCTTCGGTTTTTTTCGGTGTGATACTATCAACACTAATGACTTCTATGCAATATGGTTCGTACGATGCCATGATAGATAATGTGGTTAAATTTTATTCGGGATATGCACAAATCTTTACGGAAGCTTACCACGAAAATAAAACCATAAACAACACTTTCGAACTAACCGACTCTATTTATAATATTGTAAAAGAAACTCCCCAAGTAACGAATATTGCCCCCCGCCTGGAATATTTCGCACTGGCTTCTTCAGAAGAGTTAACTAAAGGTGCTATGATAATCGGGATTGACCCTGAAAAAGAAAATAAAGTTACAGAGGTGAAAAAGTGGGTTGAGACCGGGCAATATTTGGAGCAAGGTGATAAAGGAGTTCTAATTGCAATTGACCTCGCTAATTATTTAAAAATTAAAGTCGGTGATACATTAATATTATATGGGCAGGGATATCATGGCGTTACATCTGCTGATTTATTTCCGATACGGGGCATATTAAATTTCCCAATGCCGGAGTTAAACAAACAATTAGTTTATATGGATCTGGCAACTTGCCAAAATTACTTCGGAGCTGATAATATGATTACTTCCCTTATTGTAATGGTCGAAGATCATTATGATCTGCCAAAGGCAATGCGGTATTTGAAGTCAAAGATTAAGTCCCCATTAATGGTAATGTCGTGGGATGAATTACAACCGGAACTTGTACAAATGATAGAGGCTGACCGGGCAGGTGGTGTCTTTATGAAGTTGATTTTATATATGGTTATTGCCTTCGGGGTTTTTGGCACAATCATAATGATGATGGCTGAACGGATAAGGGAGCTTGGTGTTACCATTGCTGTCGGCATGCAACGATTTAAAATGGGGACAATTCTGTTTATTGAAACTATTTTAACCGGAATTGTCGGAACATTGATAGGAATTATTGGCAGTATTCCGGTTATAGGTTATTTTTATAATAATCCTATTACACTAACCGGCGATGCCGCCAAAACCATGATTGACATGGGAATAGAACCCTATTTATATTTTTCGTGGAATCCGCAGGTATTCTATAACCAGGCTTTGATTGTATTTATAATAACAATATTTGTCGGAATTTTTCCGGTTTATAAAGCATTAAATTTAAAAGTAAATCAAGCATTAAGAGCGTAGATAAA
>JAIORT010000990.1 GCA_021107975.1 Bacteroidales bacterium
AAATACCATGCAACTTTTAATAAAGCCAGCAAGTCTCATTATAAAAATAATAAAACTCAATTAATGAAAAAAGCAATCTATCTTGTTCTGGCTTTTTATGCCATTTTTCTTATTTCAGCGATTCAATTAAAAGCACAGGATAAACCCAAAAAAGAAGTTTATAAATTAACCCACCACATGTCGCCTGAAGAGAAGGCAAGGTTCTATTTAGTAGGAAAAGGATACAAAGGAACCGATCCTCCTCCTGGGCAGGTAAGAAATATTGCCGAGTTCGAGCAAATGGAGGGGGTTTTAATCCGTTATCCTTTTGGAATTTCTTATAGCCTGATCGCAGGATTATCTGAGGAAACTATGGTAACTACAATTGTGGAAGATCAGGGAGAGGAAAATTATGTAACGAGTCAATACCAGTCGTATGGAGTGAACATGGCAAATTGTAATTTTATTCATGCTCTTTCCGATTCATACTGGACAAGAGATTATGGTCCCTGGTATATTGCTTATGGTGAAGATCAGATTGGTATTGTTGATTTTATTTATAATCGTCCTGACAGACCTCATGACGATGCTATCCCTGAAGCAATGGCTGGTTTTCTTGGCATCGATTGGTTTGGAATGGATTTAATACATACGGGCGGTAACTATATGACCGACGGATATGGGATTTCATCTTCAACGGAATTGGTATGGGATGAAAATCCTACAATGACCCACGAAGAGATTAATCAAATGATGTATGATTATCTCGGAATAGAAACTTATTATGTAGTTCCCGACCCGAATAATAATTACATTGATCATATTGACTGCTGGGGTAAGTTTTTAGATGTGGATAAGATACTTATAAGAGAAGTTCCTTCAACTCATCCACAATACGATGAAATTGAAGCAACGGCAGTTTATTATGCCAGCCAGATTTCTTCTTATGGTTTACCGTATCAGGTGTATCGGGTTTGGACTCCTAATAATGAACCATATACAAATTCACTTATATTGAACGACCGTGTTTTTGTTCCCATAACAGGGTATCAGTGGGATGACGAGGCAATTACAAGTTATGAGCAAGCCATGCCCGGATACGAGGTTTTAGGATTTACAGGTTCATGGGCATCGACAGATGCTTTGCATTGCCGTACAAAAGGTATTGCTGATCGTAACATGCTTTACATTAAACATTTTCCTTTGCTTGGCGATCAACCGATTCAGACAGAGTATTTAATTGAAGCGGAATTAACTGCATACAACGGGCAGCCCATTATTAATGACTCTGTTAAAGTTATTTATTGGATTAACGGAGGAAGCTCTGAGGAAATTGTTATGACTTATGAGGGAGATAAACTGTATTCTGCTGTTATTCCCGGTCCGCCCGAAGGTTCTGAAATTGCATATTATATTCATGCTGTGGACGAATCGGATAAAAGTGCTAATCATCCGTTCATAGGAACTCCCGATCCTCATACTTTCTATGTTGGGCAGCAATTTTTCCCGTCTATTGCTTTGAATGTTACTGAGATTAATGCTTGGGCAAACCAGGGTTATACAACGGTTGAAGAATTTATTATTTCAAATAACGGGCAGATTGATCTGAATTATTTAATTGAATGGTCAACCGCCGTTTTTGAGGATTATGATTATGAAGTTGATGACAGTCCGTCGCAAAGTTCATGGAATTATAATACATATACAGAGTTTGGTTGGACCGATTTGGAAATAAATGATGAAGGCGAAATAGCAAACTGGGCTATTGAATATACATGGCAAACCGACAACTGGCTTGAAGAAGGTTCTTTCCATGTGGAATCTCCATTGGGAACACAAGCAATAATTGCTGCAGGCATAAACAATGGAACATACATCATTAATCTCGATGCCTTTAGTGGCGAGGAAATGTTAGGAAACTGGAAACTTTGGATACAGGATACTTATGGCGATGGCGGACATAAAGCATCCAATATTACCGTAACTGTTACAAAGTCTGATGAAATCGTTCAATGGATGGATATTGACCCGACTTCCGGCTCTGTTGAACCGGGCGGACAGGATACTATTCAGGTAACCTGCGATGCTACGGAATTACCGGTTGGTGATTACGAAGGAACTATTTATATTACTTCCAACGATCCCGACCAGTCTATTATAGAAATTCCGGTTTACTTCACTGTTGATTACGCATCGGGAACAGAAGATATAAGCAAATCTGATATTCAAATATTAAATTATCCGAATCCTTTCAGCAACCAAACCTTCATTGAAATTATTCTTCCGGAAAGGACAAGTGTATTGCTGGAAATTTACAATTACAACGGACAAAAGGTCAGAACCTTAAACAGTAAAGAATTAAATGCGGGCTTATTTCAGTTTACATGGAAAGGAACTAATGATAATGGTAACAGGGTTAAAAGCGGGGTGTATTTTTACAAATTATCAACCGGAAATTTTGAACAAATTAATAAATTGATATTACTTGAATAA
>JAIORT010000967.1 GCA_021107975.1 Bacteroidales bacterium
AAATAACTTTGTTTTTTTAGCAAAGTTTTACAGGATAATAGTATAATGAAAAATCATAATAACATCCTACTGACCACTTTATCCTGCAGACACCCTGCGGTCGAAGGGGGAGTGTGTCGGTGGTTTTTTATCAGCGTGATTGTAATTTTATTATTGCTTACTTCCTGTTCTAATGCGCAACAAAAGAATTATCAAGACCAAAATGGGGATTCAGAGACAAAGATAGTGGTTGGTACTGAACGAACCGAATTATATTTCCCGCTTTTAAAAGATAAACGGATAGCCGTTGTAGCCAATCAAACTTCTTTGACAGGAAATGTTCACCTTGTTGACAGCCTTTTGTCTGCCGGATTCAATGTCGTAAAAGTTTTCGGACCGGAGCATGGCTTCAGAGGGTCTGCCGGGGCAGGGGAGGAGGTCAGTAATAATGTGGATGCAAAAACCGGAATATCTGTTATTTCGCTTTATGGGAAAAAGAAAAAACCTTCCCCTGAAGACCTGTCGGATGTTGATATTATGATCTTTGATATACAGGATGTGGGAGCACGCTTTTATACCTATATTTCAACTATGACTTACGTAATGGAAGCCTGTGCTGAGAACAATGTGGAATTTATCATCCTCGACCGTCCCAATCCAAATGGTGATTACGTTGACGGTCCGGTTCTTGAAAAAAAATTTAAGTCATTCGTTGGTTTACATCCGGTTCCCATAGTTCATGGAATGACAACAGGCGAATATGCTCAAATGGTAAATGGAGAAAGCTGGCTGAAAGATGGAATAAAATGTCAATTGACAGTAATTCCATGTGATAATTACGCTCATAAAACACAGTATAAATTACCAATAGCTCCCTCACCTAATCTCCCGAATAACATTGCCATTCAGCTATATCCATCCTTATGCTTTTTTGAAGGAACCATCATAAGCATCGGCAGAGGTACGGATTCTCCTTTCCAGGTAATCGGTCATCCGGATTTTAAGATTGGTAGTTTTACATTTATACCAAAAGAAATATCCGGAGTGGCAAAAAATCCCAAATATGAAGGAGTACAATGTAATGGTTATTCCCTTAAAGGATTTGCCGAAGACTCACTGAAAAATGAAAGAAGGATTTATTTGGAGTGGCTTATTAATATGTATGACTTTTTTAAGGGTGAGAAGGATTATTTTAATTCTTATTTCGATAAACTGGCAGGAACGGATAAACTGAGAAAACAGATCATTGAAGGATTATCCGAAGAGGAAATAAGGGATAGCTGGGAAAAGGATTTAATTGAGTTTAAAAAGATCAGGAAAAAGTATTTGCTTTATGATGATTTTGAATAAAAATTTAGGTTTCAGTTTGACCATTGACCATGTCTGAATAGCGTTAACCGTTTTAATTTTTTGAGAAATTATGAAAAGCTACAAAGATTTAGAAATTTATTTAATATGAGGTTGATATAATTACGATAAAAAAATAATTTGTATAAATTAGTCCCGAAAGCTTTCGGGATTGTGTTAAATAGAGATTGATTGAAATTGATGCATATTTGTTTTCCGGTAACAATAATATGTAATTTTGTGTTTTTAAAATGATTAATAATTACATTGTTCTATGTTAATAAGAATTCACCCTAAAGACCCAAGTCTCCGCCAAATAAAAATCGTAGTAGAATGTTTAAATGATGGTGGAGTTATAATTTTTCCAACTGATACGATTTATGCTCTTGGATGCGATATATACAAATCAAAGGCAATCGAAAGAGTGGCGCGAATAAAAGGTATAAAAAAAGAAAAAGCCAATTTTTCGTTTTTAACCCATGATCTGAGCCAATTATCCGATTATACTAAACCCATAAATAATGAGGTTTATAAATTAATGAAAAGTACATTGCCAGGCCCTTTCACTTTTATTCTGAATGCAAACAACAATGTTCCGAAAATATTTCAGAGTAAGAAAAAGACAGTAGGTATCAGGATTCCCGATAATAATATCCCTGCCGAAATAATCCGCGAACTGGGTAATCCTATTATGTCAACCTCAATTCATGATGAAGATGAAATTATTGAATACACTACCGATCCTGAGCTTATTTACGAAAAATTTAATAGCATGGTCGATATAGTAATTGACGGAGGCTATGGCGACAATGAACCATCAACTATTATTGACTGTACCGGAACTGAAATTTTAATTGTAAGAGAAGGAAAGGGAGTGCTTTAGCGATTTGTCAGACCTTCCAGAGTTAATTTTGAGGGAATCTCAGGGCAGATAACCTGGAACGGTCTGAGCGTTGGAAGAATGGTTTTATAATTTTTTAAAAAAGTATTTGCATAAATAAAAAATAGCACTAATTTTGCACCCTCAAAAAAATTGATTCCGTAGCTCAGCAGGTAGAGCATATGCCTTTTAAGCATAGGGTCCTGGGTTCGAGCCCCAGCGGGATCACATCTACAAAAGCCTCTCAATATCGAGAGGTTTTTTT
>JAIORT010000290.1 GCA_021107975.1 Bacteroidales bacterium
TAAATATTTTGCCATTTGAAGTCAGTGAATTGTCAATTGCAAGTACTTCAGTTGAAAATTTGGATAGACTTAGAAATTTACTGATGGAAATTGAAAAAGGTTTTCAATTATTAAATTTAAAATCCAAAATTTGAAATAATATTATGCTCATAGTTTTAGGACCAACTGCAACCGGTAAAACATCCTTTGCTGCTCATCTTGCCTGCCATCTGAATGGTGATATCATCAGCGCCGACTCACGGCAGGTTTACAGAGGAATGGATATGGCTACTGGGAAAGATTTTAAGGATTATATTGTGAATGGTGAAACAATACCTCATCATCTAATTGATATTGTTGACCCGGGTTATGAATATAATGTTTATGAATTTCAGCATGACTTCCTGAAAACTTATGAAGACATTATAACAAGAGGGAAACTTCCAATTCTTTGTGGTGGGACAGGAATGTATATCGAATCGGTTCTGAAAGGCTATAAATTAATTAATGTACCGGAAAATCCGAAATTGAGGTCAGAGCTTGAAAAAAATTCCAAAGAAGAACTTGTTAAACTGTTAAAATTATTTAAAACTCCGCATAACATTACAGATATCAAAGACAGAAAGAGATTAGTAAGAGCCATTGAAATTCAGCATTATTATAATGACCATCCTGAAATTGATACAAGTTTCCCTGAGATTAAAAATATAATTTTCGGGCTTCGTTTTGAACGTCAAATCATCAGAGAAAGAATTACAGAACGATTGAAGAAACGACTTAATGAAGGAATGACGGACGAAGTAAGAAATTTATTAGATAAAGGTTTGAACCCGGAACAACTGAAGTTTTACGGGTTGGAATACAAATACCTGACACAATATGTAACAGGCGAAATTTCCTACCGGGAAATGTTCAGATTATTGAACACAGCCATCCATCAGTTTGCCAAGCGACAGATGACCTGGTTCAGAAAAATGGAAAAAGAAGGATATAAAATAAATTGGATAGATGGAAATTTGTCAATGAAAGAAAAAGTTAAGTCAGCGCTTGAAATATTGAAACAAGCCGGGCTTTCAGTTACAAACCTAAAATAATATGTTTAATTTTAAGTATAGATGTTTGAAATAGAGTAGGTATAAAATTAATATAAACTTAAAGATTTCTAAAATACATTTTATCAACAAAGGTTCATACTTTTGTATCGGCTAATTAAAAATTAAGTATGATGAAACAATTACTTTATTTAATACTTGCAATCGTATTACTATCCTGTTGTAAGCGAAGTGAAAAGGAAAATAATCAATATGTTGTGATGCTCTCCATAGACGGCTTCCGGTGGGATTATGCTGACAAGGTTCCCACGCCTAATTTGGATAAAATTGCAAAAATGGGAGTTAAAGCCGAATCGTTAAAAGCTTCATTTCCTACTAAAACTTTTCCAAATCACTACAGCATGGCAACCGGATTATATCCCGATAATCATGGTATTGTTCTGAATTCTTTTTATGACCCGGCACTGAACAGATATTATTCGGTAATGGACCGTGAAGCGGTTGAAGACGGTAAGTTTTATGGTGGCGAACCTATATGGGTAACGGCTGAAAAACAAGGCATAACATCTGCTTCTTACTTCTGGGTTGGTTCAGAGGCTGATGTTCAGGAAATACATCCGACATACTGGAAAAAATATGACCATGATTTCCCGTTCGAACAGCGAATAGATTCTGTTATTACATGGTTGCAACTTCCTGAAGATATCCGACCTCATCTAATCCTTTGGTATATGCACGAACCTGATAAATCAGGGCACATATACGGACCCGACAGCAAAGAAATGGATTCAGTCATTATTTATCTTGATTCACTTGTGGGTGTGTTTATTGATAAGTTACAAGATATTCCTTATGCTAACCAGGTTAATGTTATTGTAACATCAGACCATGGAATGGGTAATATATCAAATGAAAGAAAGGTCGTTATTGAAGAAAACCTGAATATGGACTGGGTCGATATTATTCAGGGTTATAATCCGAATTTTGTAATCAGGGCTAATGAAGGATATATTGACAGCATTTATCTCACCTTGAAAAACGTACCTCACATTACCACATGGAAATCAGGCGAAGTGCCTGAAAAATTTCATTACGGAACCAATCCGAGAACACTTGACATTGTAGTTGTAGCCGACAGCAGTTGGAGCGTTGTGCTTAATAATGAGAGACCGGTAGGAAAGGGCACACATGGATTCGATAATAACAATAAAGACATGCATACCATTTTTTATGCCTATGGTCCGGCTTTTAAAGAAAATTACGTTTCGCCTTCATTTGAAAATGTTGATATCTATCCCTTGATTACACATATACTGGGACTTGAACCTGCAGAGGTTGATGGTTCTCTGGAAAATGTAAAGCAATTACTGGTTAACGATTGAATATTGATTATTGAATCCACTCCGAAAAGTAAGAAATTAAAAAATGCCACAAAAAC
>JAIORT010000989.1 GCA_021107975.1 Bacteroidales bacterium
GGCACAACTTCCGGTTACATTAACAACAGGGTAATTAGGTCTGCCCGCAGGGATGGTCACGATTGAGGATATATCCGGTAAAATCCCGCCAGACCAATTTCCTGTATTATCCCAGTCAGTGTTGGTATTACCGGTCCAGTCACTTGTCCAGCTACCTTCTTTAATTTCAAAGTCATCAAATACCCAGTAACCTGTTGGGGTCGAAAACCAGGTAGTTCCACTTATTTCCCACCAAAAAATTAGTTCACTTGCACCATCAGCCCATGATGAAATATCATACTCTTTCCATCCTTCTTCATTAGCAGGATTATTTTTATGCCAATCATCAATCATATACAAGGTTGTTCCACCATCGGGGCTGCCAAAAAAATATCCGTCTTGTGATGTAAGAAAACTAGTGTTGGCTTCCCAATAGTGGTAAAATCTAACGTGAAGGTTGCTGTTTGCAGTTACATCAAAACATGGTGTAAATACTGTTCCTGTTCCTGATGTTGTTTTATTTGAATAAACATGATTACCTGTCGGGGGCGTTGCACCGGGCCAGTTAGAATTGATGCTCCAGATACCTGGACTGTCTGTGCTCCAGCCTGTAGGCCACGAAGAAGATGCATCAAAATTTTTGGAATAAGGAATAGGAATACAACTTATAGGTTCATAAACCTGGATATCATCAATAGCAATATCACTCCAGCTAAAGATCCAAACATAGTTGCCGATTGTGCTCCAGAAGCGGATATATACATTGTCATAGCTACTGTATGCTGAAAGGTCAAGACTTTCGAAGTGCCAGGAACTTGCCTGGTTACCCGATTTATACCATACATCAGTCCATGTAGAACCTCCATTGGTTGAAACCTGGAGTGTTAAGTTTCCCATAAAGAGACCATTCATATTATAGGCGAAATCGAAACAAACACCTGATAAGCCGGCTGTGTTAAAGTTAAAGACTGCATATAATCCGGAACTTTGGTTTTTATGATTATCCGCTTCGGTGTACATGTACCATGTTCCTTCGTAAGCTGACGATGGACCTGTATTACCTGTGGGAGTACCACCGTAATTTCGTGTCCAGTTAAAATCATCATTAGTTGATTGTATCCATTCACCCAGCCCGGTTTCGAATCCTTCAGAATAAGGGAAAACAGATACTGCTTTTGGAGTTTGAGCAGGAAGAAAATTTGCTGTAAACCATAATAATACAACAACAAAGGTAAATCTTTTGTAGTTCATAGTAGTATATTATTTGTGAATAAAATGATAGAATTAAAGCAAAGATATAGAATTATTTTATATTGCCAAAAAATTTTCCATAAGAAATTAACATTACATTGTTAAAAAAATTCAGAAAATAGAAACATTATTTAAAACTCATTGTATAAATTTGGCGGGGCGTATGACATTTTATTTAGATAATAGAAAAATTTTATAGTTAAATTAAAAAAGAAAAGAATTGAAAAGAATAAAAGTTCTGTTGCTTTTTTTTGCAGCATTTATTATATATTTTATTTTTATTTCCGGTAAGACCGAACCTGAGAGAGAATCAGCAGTGTATATTGCACCTGATGGTTTATTTTATAATGTTCAGGATATTATATTTAAACAGAAAGCCGGAAAACTCGACAGCATTTTCAGAAGGCTTAATAAGAAGGGCGTCTTTAATGGCACTGTTATTTACGGAGAAAGAGGATACGAAGTTTTCAATGGTGCGTATGGATATGCTGATTTTAGGAAAAAAGACACTCTGTTGGATGAATCTGCTTTTCAGCTTGCCTCTGTTTCAAAGATGTTCACGGCAATGGCAATAATGAAATTACAGGAAGATGGCAACCTGAATTATGATGATACAATAACAAAGTTTATTCCTGATTTCCCTTATACTGAAGTAACTATAAGGCAGTTGCTGAATCACCGTTCGGGATTGTCAAGGTATATGTCGCTGGCAGATAAATACTGGAATATAAACAAACCTATCAACAACGAGGAGGTGGTTAATTTATTTGTAAAATACAAACCTGCTCCATATTTCAAGCCTGATAATGGTTTCCACTACTGCAATACGAATTATGCCTTGCTGGCATCTGTGGTTGAAAGAATTACAGGTGTTACTTTTGATAAATTTGTATCGGAGAATATTTTCAAACCTTTAGGGATGGACAATTCTTTTGTATATAATCTGAATAATGATTCTGTCTTACCTCGAATTATTCCTGTAGGAGTTCCCGGTTACAAATACGGTGGCAGGTATGCCAGGAAAATGGGCAATTATTATCTTAACGGTGTTATGGGAGATAAGGGGGTTTATTCTACGGTTGAAGATATGTTTAAATTTGATCAGGCTTTAAATAACGGAATTTTGGTTAGCCTTTCGACTTTAAGTGAGGCTTTCACACGGGGAAGTCCAAAATACTGGAGAAGAAAGGATAATTATGGATTTGGATGGAGGATAAAGGAAGATGCCGATAGTAC
>JAIORT010000956.1 GCA_021107975.1 Bacteroidales bacterium
TTTAATCTTAATGTGTTCTTTCTGCTTATATTTTTGGAAACGAAATAATATATATTTGTTTCCTTCGTTTCTTATATGTATTTTTGCATTTTTAAAAAAATAACTAATGTCTGATTTTGAAAAGAAATACAAAACCATTATAGAAGGCGCTTATAATATATTTGCCGAAAATGGTATTCGTAATGTTTCGATGGACGACATAAGCAGAAGTCTTGGTATTTCAAAAAAGACCTTGTACCAGTGCGTCGAAAACAAAATTGACCTTATCAGAAAGGTTTTTGCTTATGTAAAGGACCAGATATTCATAAGGATGGAGGAAATGAAAAAGATGGACATGAATGCCATTGATGTATTGTTAGAAATGAGTAAGATTGCCAACATCAAACATTACAACATTAATCCTGTTATCTCTTTCGAACTTCAGAAATTTTATCCGCAGGTGTACAAGGAATATTTTGATTCGAAAAAGGAACTCATTGTTAATTATATTAAAAATAACATCGAAAAGGGAATAAAAGAGGGTTTGTATCGTCAGGACTTAAATAAAGAAGTTATCGCTCATTTGTATTTTCAGAAAGTAGAGGACCTGCATAAAACTGATTTTTTTATATCTGAAAATTTTTCATTTGAAACCGTGTTTAAAGTGATGTTTGAAAATCATATCCGCGGTATATCAAACCAAAAGGGTATCGAATATTTTGAGCGACAAAAAGAAAAGTTGAATTTCAATATTTAAAAAGAGATGCACAGAATAAAAAATATATTGATAATAGGTTTAAGCCTGTTTTTAGCCTCCAATATAAATTATGCCCAGGAGGTTAAAAAATTCTCTCTTAAAGAAGCACAGCAATATGCCCTGGAACATAATTATGATGTTATAAACGCAGGCACTGATGTTGAGATTGCCAGGAAAAGGGTAAAAGAAAATCTCGCAATTGGTTTGCCGCAGGTAAATGCAAGTGCCAGTTATAATAATTACCTTGAAATACCCACAACCATAATTCCGGGTGATATGTTTGGCACACCTGGTGAAGATATAGAAATCAAATTTGGCACTCAGCATAATGCAGCCTGGGAGGCAAATTTAAGCCAGTTGATTTTCAGTGGTCAATATATTGTGGGAGTGATGGCTTCCAAAGCTTATGTTGGACTCATTGAAACCAATTATCAGAAAAGTGAGATTGAAATTAAAGATGCCATAGCCAAGGCATATTATCCTATTATTATACTTCGCGAAAACAAGAAAGTATTTGACAGCACTTTAACAAGTCTTAACAAAATGCTTTATGAAACCGAAGAATACTACAAGAGTGGTTTTGCTGAAGATACTGATGTTGACCAGTTAAAATTATTAATTTCTGACATGCAAACAACTATAACAAATATTAATAATCAGCTTGAAATCGCTTCAAATCTTTTAAAATATCAATTGGGCATAAGGGCGGATGAAGATATTGAATTAACTGAAAAATTAGATGACCTGTTAGGCGAGATGAACAGGGAATACCTGATGAATACTTCTTTTAATTTTAACAATCATGTTGACTATAAATTACTTAAAGACCAGGAAAAGATGGCTGTTCTTCAGCTAAAACTTAAAAAGTCGGAATATTTACCAAGCCTGAATGGATTTTATTCTTATCAACAAAACGCAATGCGCGATAAATTCACTTTCTTTGCTTCGGATAAAAAATGGTACACAAACCAAATGGTGGGTGTCCAACTCAGTGTGCCTATTTTCAGCAGTGGTAACAGAAAATATAAAGTTCAGCAGGCTCAACTCGAAATTGATAAAATAAAGGTTATAGATAACCAGTTACAACAAGGCTTATCCTTACGGGTAAGAACTGTTAAGTCCGAATTTAATAATTCTTACCTGATTTATTTGAATAAAAAAATGAGCCTGTCTAATGCTGAAAAAATTTATCAGAAAACCGAAATTAAATACCGTGAAGGTATTGCAACAAGCTTAAACTTATCACAAACCTATAATCAATATCTTACAATCCAGATCGATTATTTGACTTCAATCCTGGATTTATTAAATAAGAAGTCCGATCTTGAAAAAGAGTTGACTAAGGTGAGGTATTGATTTGGTTGGAATAATGTAGGTGTGGATAAGGGTATAAGGGATATATGGGAATATTTTAGTGGGATTTAGTGTTTTCGTGCTTTTGTGGCTGAAATTTTTTGCCACTAAAACACCAAATCACGAAAATCCACAAATAAGTAAAGGATTAATTATCAGATATAAATATTATTTTTAAACAGTCTATATATATAACATAAAATTTAACGAAAAGGGAAATAACATGAAATTTCAAAAGTACTTTGTAATAATATTTTCTGTTGCATTTCTTATTCAATCTTGCAAAAGTCCTGTGGAGGATACAAGCAAAATTGAACTCAAAACCAAGATGGATACCATTAGCTACATTATCGGGCTTGATTATGGAATTGGAAT
>JAIORT010000806.1 GCA_021107975.1 Bacteroidales bacterium
TTTTGGTTTTTGCTTTTGTTGTCAAATTTATTCCCTCAGATAGATTATTAAATTATCTTTTTAATTTTCAAATTATCGTGTGGTTACTTGATATCGCAGTGGTGTTGCTGTAAGCCAGTCGTCGGGTGAATCCATTAGCTTGTGGGGGTTTAGTATGTTGTTTGGATCTAGCGCATTTTTTATTGCTTTCATCATTCCTAATGAGTCTTTTTTTTCTTGTTTAAAAGCAGGTCCTTTTGAAAAACCAATGCCATGTTCTCCGCTAGTTGTCCCTCCAACTTTGTGCACGTAGTTGTATACTTCTTTAACTGCACATTTAGCATCTTCCCACTGTGATTTTTTGTTGGTATCCATAAGTATTTTTGTATGAATCAAACCTGCACCGCAATGACCATAAGCACTCATAACTACATTATTTCGTTTTGCGATCTCGTGAATCTCATGCACAGTATCAGCAATTTTTGACATTGGAACTGCCATATCATCGGCTAGTGCTGTTGTAAAGAGTCCCTCCCTATACTTTGAGAGTGACGGGAATAATTTCTTTCGCCCCTCATAAATCCTAGTCATTTCATCAGGGTCATCACTAACTCGAATTCCAGTTCCATTATTTTTCTTACAGATTTTTTTTATGCGGTCCATATCATATTCTACCGCCTCTTTTACCATGCCATTGCATTCAAAGATGACAATTGCAGCTACGTCTGGTAGACCTAAATTCTGCGCGTTATTCACAGCAGTTATCGCAATATTATCCATCAACTCTAGCATTGACGGAGTGATACCTGTGGCAATGGTTTCCGATATCATCCTCCCCGCATCTTCTAGGGCTGAAAAATTTGCAACGCCCATAGAACGATATTTAGGTAAAGGCGAAATCTGAAGTGTCGCCTCAACAACAATACCAAGTGTCCCTTCTGATCCCACCATCAGTTTTGCAAGTTGATAACCAGATGAATCAACTTTTGTATTTGAACCAAGAGTAACAAGGTCACCATTTGCTAGGACAACTTTCATGCCAATAACTGCATCGCGAGTGGCACCATATTTCACAGAACGCACTCCAGATGCATTTGTACCAATCATACCACCAATGGTACATATTCTACCAGATGATGGTGTTGGAGGAAAGAAAAAACCATAAGGTTGCAATACTCTGTTTAGCTCGTCGTTGATAACACCGGGTTCTACTTTGCAGAGTACATCCTCGGGCCGGATTTCAATGATTTTATCCATGTGTTTCATATCAAGAACAATACCACCGCTCAATGGTACTGTTTGTCCAGACATACCAGAACCAGCACCACGGGGTATCACAGGTATTTTGTTTTTGTTTGCATAACGCATGATTTCTTGTACTTCCTTTACACTACCAGGCCGCACTACAACATCTGGTTTGCTACTATGCACTGATGCATCAGAGGAATACACATAAAGATCCGCAATATTATCGCGAACGTTATCTTCACCAACAATTTCTTTTAGCTTATTAACATCTATTTTCATGCTACTACCTCAATCGGATTTGGACCTAATTTTTTCAACTCATCAACAAACTCAGTGACAATCTGGGCAAATTTTTGTCCCTCAGAAGCAGAGATATATTCAAACCGTACACGGTTTGGTTCTATCCCCATTTCTTCTAGGAATTTTTTCAAAAGTTTGATACGTCTGTCTGTCTTGTAATTCCCAGATTGATAGTGACAATCCCCAGGGTGACATCCTGCTACAAGAACACCATCTGCTCCTTTTTTAAATGCCTCTAAAATAAATACAGGATCAACCCGTCCTGAGCACATTACACGTATCGATTTAATATTTGGAGGATATTTCATCCTGCTTGTTCCAGCTAGATCTGCACCTGCATACGAGCACCAGTTACATAGGAAGCCTATAATGTTTGGTTCAAATTCTTTTGACATTTTTTCTTTCACTTCAACCTGAGATTTCAATTATCTTTTCTTATTTCATTAAGCGTCATTTCTACAGCGTTTGGAACCGCCATAGCTATTTTTTCACTAAGGTTTTCTCCAAATTCACATGGCAGTTTTTTCATCATTATTCCTATGACGATGATTTCTTTGGGAATCTTTGTTTCCCCAAGTTTTTCAGCCATTTGAATAGCTTCTGTTAGTGATACATCATGTGGGTTACATGAATGCATAGTGGAGAAACTGTTTAGAGGGATCCTTTTCACCTCACCATCTTTGCCATTATCTATCTTGACCGCATCAATTATTATTGCTTTGTCATAGCCTAGGAGTAAATCAAGTAAGTTCATACCACCAGTTAGAGCCTCATCTATCACCACATCTGGGTCATGTATGTGCTGTTTTAATTGGTTTGCAACATGTATTCCGACTCCATCATCAGACAGAATCGGGTTTCCAACTCCTAAGATTATGGTTTTCATTTTTTTGTTTTCCTCTAAATGTTTCGTCTTATTGTTTTGTATAGCTTTC
>JAIORT010000487.1 GCA_021107975.1 Bacteroidales bacterium
TAAAATTTCATAAAAAAGCAAAGCCACCCGGGAAAGGGTGGCTAAGCAAATCAAGGTAAGGTAATCTACATGGTAAGGTGTCCTATTCAATCGAGAATTTACCTGAATATAAACTACTTCCCTGCAGTTCAACAAAGTAAAGTCCTTTATTCATATTTACCGCTGCTATTGAAATTTCATCTTTTTTCGTTGTTGCAGAACCTATAAGTTGTCCTTCTTCATTAACAATACGAATATAATATAACTCGCTGTAAGGATTAGTAAATTCAACCGTTGCTTTGTTACCGAAACCGGTTGGATATACGGAAAATGCCATGTTATCGACAAGTTCAATTCCTGTAACAGCTTCTTTCTTTCCTGAAAATTCCGTGAAATAGTAATTAATCCATTCTTTCCTTTTTGTATTCTGACTTAGCATTGATACAACATAACCATTAAGGCTATTCACATAAAGCGCCCTGTCTTTATTAATCCAGGTATTCTTCCATGAATTCCAAACGGATATTAAATGTTCTTCAAGTCTTCCGTTATCACCATAATTGAACTCTTCCTTTGTAATATTTTTCTTTTTTGAACCGGTTTTTTTTGTTTTTACCTTTTCAGCGAGATTTCCCTTTTCGTCATAAGTATATCTAAAATCAAAACTTGCATTATCCCAACTGTTTTCATCCCAATAGGCGAGATTTTCTTCAATCAACAAATCACTCGCGTTATAATAGTATTGATATTTAAGAAAATTAGTCCATACTTCATCGAATTTCTGAACGTCTTTTTCTTTCAGCTTTCCATCGGGGTAATATGTCATGATTTCCCTGGTAGAATTAAAATACGCGCCGTTATAAATATTCTGGTGGGTGATTTTTACCAAATTTCCAACGTGGTTGTATGAATACAGCTTCCTGTAGTTATCCTCCCATTTTAGCTGTAGATTATCCCAGTATTGTTCGAACTCTTCAATAAGCTGCCCATTATTGTAATAATAAGTCTTATAATTATAATTTATCCACTCACTATCCTCATTAACCTGTAAGAGTTCGGAAAAGACTAAACTATTGTTGTAGCTTGTAATTGTTCTGTGGAATTGTTCCCAGGCTTTTGCTTTTGTATTCCACTGATTTGTATAAGTTGTATCGGTAGTAATTTGGGAAAAGACACTGATTGACACAAATACACTTAGTAATGTAATGCAGATTGACCTCATGATTCTAAACTTTTTAAATTTAACACTTGATTTGCTAGTTTTTGTATCTCGCCAACTTTGTGCCATAATTTTAAATAGTTGCCAATCAGTTGTTTTGTTCGATTCTTTGCCTTTGTGTTTGGTTTCAAATAGAAATTAATATTCCCATTTTGAAACTAAATACAATATCAGGATAAAAATCCTATTTGCAAATATAGTATATATAATTTTAAAAATATTTATTATTTTTTAAAAACATTTCAACAGATTCAAAAGCGTCTGCGCCTTTAATACCGTTTCTTCCCATTCGTCTTCCGGTATAGATTTTTTAGTTAGTCCGCCACCAGCAATCAGAGCAAGTTTATCAGGCAGGATTTTCATACAACGGAGGTTTACGAAAAGGTCGGTTCGGTTGTTTATGTTAACAGTGCCTAAAAACCCGGCATAATATTCACGGTTATGGTTTTCTGTATTAAATATCATATCGAGTGCTTTTTCTTTAGGAACTCCGCAAACAGCCGGAGTAGGATGCAGCTCTTCGATAAAATTGCCTGTTTTGTTTTGTAGTTCTGAAGTTTTGAAACGATATCTCGTTGCAAGGTGCAAGGTATTCCCTGCTTCAACCGTCTGTGTTTTTTCTTTTACGTATGAATTGATTTTAAATTTTTTAAGCAGGCTTTCAATATAATCCGAAACTATTTGCTGCTCCTCAATTTCCTTTTCCTGCCAAACAACAGGTTTGTTCCGGTCGTTATTTTGTTGTGTTCCTGCTAATGAAACTGTTTGTACGGTTTTAGGGTCAATGCTTATCAGCATTTCGGGAGAGGCTCCAGCCCACGTTCCCATTCCGGGAATATTTATCAAATGGCAAAATGCATGAGGATAAGTTTTTTGCAGGTTTATAAAAAATTTTCCGGCATTAAAGTCTTTTTTCTCTGCGAAATGAATTCTTGATAAAACAGCTTTTTTGAAAGAGGTGTTAAAAGAATCAATGAATTTTTGGGCTTGCTTAATATAATCGGCTTGATTTGTTTCTGCAATATCAGTAACATTTAATTCCGGCGACAGAGGTTTCTTTTTAATTATTTCTTCAAGAAAAGACTCCTCAATCTTATCATCTTTAATAATTATTTCGGGTTCAAAAAAAACAACCGGGAAATTTGTATTTCGGTGAAACGGACCATATACAAATCCTTTCTTATCAATAATTTCAAGAATGCTGTCAACAAAGATCATCTTCCCTGACAACTGAACCCATGTTTGTATTCTATTGCCGCCCGG
>JAIORT010000231.1 GCA_021107975.1 Bacteroidales bacterium
ACCTGTTGGCTGTGTCAGTTACCTTAAAATACTGGTAAAATCCCCCAAAAGAATAATAAAAATTATTGCTGATTGTTTGTTTAAGCATGGGATTCAACCAGGCGTATTCATACCGGACACGGTAATATTTTTTGTCATTTGTTATCTTTTGGGTTTCATTCCCCAATCCATAAAAATTGTCAACATTCCGGGGAACACTTACATTCGCTTCTAATGTTAAATCAAAAGTTTGCGAAATGGAAGTAAACAGTCCGTCATAACTGATAGCAAATGCTCCGGTTTGAAAGGCAAGGTTTCCTTGTATTTTATGTATGGTCGAGTCTCTGAAATTATACCGGTTAATTATGGTTCCACCTCCCAGAAGTATTCCATCGTCAATGTTATAGCCAACCAAAAGTACCGGCATGGTTTTGTTGTACTTAAATTGTTTTCGGTTGTAAAAATTTACCGATTTATTTTTAGATAATTGAAGACGGGTTTCATGGCTCTTAACAATCTTATTATCTTTATCCTTCCGATCGTACACAATAGTTTTTTTCCCAAATCCACGAACTTTTGATTCATCAACAAAAGAATCATTCCCTTTCCCCCCGATTATCCTAACTTTAATACCTTTTTTACCAGTTCCATTCAGCTTAAAAGAATCTTTACCCGACAATCCATATAACCTGATTTCCTTTGTTTCATTATATTTAAACTCCCGATTATAAAGTTGTTCTTTGATTTTACCTTTTTTATTGCTTAACGCATAAACAGTAACCTGTGTGTTCCCATTTTCCTGTCGTTTTACATCAAATAATTCGCGTTCTTTTGTTCCTACCACATCCACAGTTTTTGAAAGAAAACGGTAATATTCTTTAGCGTAGTTATGGAGAAGATTCCTCCTTGACTTTAATTTGTTTTCGATCTCCATTCCGGATAAATCATAGATGTTTTTCGGCAATGTCTGTATTGCTTTATGAATAACTGTATTGGTTACATTTTTTTGTATGTCATTAGCTATCAACATCCAGTCGTCCAGATCCGGTTCAGTCATAAACGACCTGTCAAAGTAACGGGCATTAAACCCCAATCCTTTAACATCTTTAATGGTATAGTCAAATCCCTGGAATTTAGGCATTACCCAATCACGACTGGCAATCCACATAACTACACCTTCATTCACAAAAAATACCTGGTCGCGATCCCTGGGTATTGGACGATAGGTTGTTTTTTTGTCCTTTTTAAATGTTGCCCATCGCCATTGATCATCATGACGATCCCAGTCATTGATAAACATGTCAAACAAGCGGGCGCGGACAACGGCTTTCTGGTCAACTTGATGATCATGATCATCCTGTGTTTTATCAATTACTTTAGCAGTATTGACAATTTTTTTTGATCGCTCAAAACTTGCAACGTCATCCCTGTTACCGGCTGGTCGTTCTTCAAACAAAAACACACCATTTGCCATCTCTTCCCGGTAGATTCCAAGGCGGGGATCATCAGTAACCCAGACTATTTTTGGATTGGTATGCATAACCCCTGCGGCATCTGCCAACAACGGAACTGTAATAGCAGAAAAAGGGTGGGAAGCTGAAATGCCATCCTGTACTGCATCAACAGCTATTGTATTCTGTAAATTTTCAGCCAGCGCTTTTTCCACAAATTTATTTACCGAACGCAACACATATTGTTTGCCGTTTTTATCCTCCATCCGGATGGACCTGGTTTGCTGGCCGCCACCTCTTTTGATGATTGATAAACCGCCTTTTTCACTTCCAATATCAAACACAGGTAATTCAACTGTAGCGTTCCAGATATTTCGATAATTATCGCCCATCCAGAACCGGTGAATTTTTCCTTTGGTATATATTTCACTGATCTTTACCTGAACTACACTATCCGAAAAATCAAGACTTCGTAATACAAGCTCTTTTTTAGCAGGATCAAATACGGGTTTATTAAACAACTTTTTGCTGTAAACAATTTCACCGTTTGATGTACTATAAGGACTGATAAATTCCATCCGGACATTGCCATTTGAATAAAATGATAATTTGTTAAACCCAGCACTTTGATACGCAAAATCTGCCTTTTTCTTTTTTTTTGCGATGTAGGTCCCTTCTCCGCCGCCACCGCTTACAATGTGATGTAAACTATCTTTTTCAAAATATTGCAGATTATGTTCATGGCCGGCAGCATATATTACATTGGGATATTCCCGGAAAATTTCCAATAATGTTTCTTTGAATATTTTATATTCGGGATGAGCGAGGTCCTGGATATTCCCCAGGTATTTTCGATAACCGGTATAAATAAAACCAGGCAGTGGAAAGTACATCCAGTTATTAAATTCCAGCAAAGGAAATAAAAAGTATGAAGCCGGAAAATGACCTCCATGTTTACCAACACTGAATAGCGGATGATGGGCTGCAAAAATGACTTTTTTATCCCTGTTTCTGCGCAGGGCATCTT
>JAIORT010000530.1 GCA_021107975.1 Bacteroidales bacterium
CAACTACAATTAGCTTACGATTTCGTACAGTTTACCGGAAAAAATATTTTCCTGACCGGAAAAGCAGGTACCGGAAAAACTACCTTTTTGCATAACCTTAAAAAACATTCACCCAAACGTATGGTTGTTGTGGCGCCAACGGGTGTGGCAGCTATCAATGCTGCGGGTGTTACAATTCATTCCTTTTTTCAGCTTTCTTTCGGACCCCAACTGCCGGATTATAAAACAACTGAATTTATTAACAAGGAAAGGCAAGCTAAAGTTAAACGGTTCAGCAGAGAGAAAATAAATATCATCAAAAGTATGGATTTGCTGATAATTGATGAGATTAGTATGGTAAGAGCCGATTTGCTGGACGGTATTGACAATACCTTACGCAGGTTCAGAAACAGAAATCTTCCCTTTGGTGGCGTTCAACTGCTAATGATTGGCGACCTGCAGCAACTTGCCCCGGTAGTGAAAGAGGATGAGTGGAACCCGCTCAGGCAATATTATGATACGCCTTTTTTCTTTAGTAGCAAGGCATTGCTGCAAACCCAATACGTCAGCATCGAATTGCAATATGTTTACCGGCAAAAAGACGAATATTTTATTAAACTGCTTAATAAAATCCGTGATAATAAAATAGACCGTGATGTTATTGATGAACTCAATGCAAGGTATAAACCCGATTTTAACCATGATAATGCAGGTTACATCATCCTTACCACCCACAATGCCAAAGCAAAACAAATTAATGATTCTAAGTTGAGCCGGTTATCAGGGAAAATACATACTTTCAAAGCAGAAGTTTCCGGTAATTTCCCGGAATACACATATCCTACCGATTTTGAATTAGAGCTAAAAGCAGGGGCACAGGTAATGTTTGTAAAAAATGACCCTGACCCCGCTAAGCTGTTTTATAATGGTAAAATAGGAACGGTCATCAAAATTGATAAGGATGTCGTGAAGGTGAAATGTGATGGTGATGAGGAACCCATAAACGTTATGCCTGTGGAATGGCAAAAAATGAAGTATGCACTTGATAATGAAACCAAAGAAATTAAAGAAACCGTTGAAGGTACTTTTACACAATATCCGCTGAAGCTGGCATGGGCTATTACCATACATAAAAGCCAGGGTTTGACTTTTAAGAAAGCTATTATCGATGCTGAAGCTGCCTTTGCACACGGACAGGTGTATGTGGCACTTAGCCGTCTTCAATCTCTTGAAGGTCTTGTATTAAGTACTCAAATATTAAAACATAGCGTAAAACACGACAGAACAGTTGAAAGCTTCACGAAGCATTATGAAGAAAACCAACCTGACAAGGCGGAGCTTGAAACATCGAGAAAAGCTTATCAACAACAATTGTTAACCGACCTTTTTGATTTTAACACTTTACAAAAAAATATTTTTTATAGTATTAAATTGGTGAATGAGAATTCAAGCAGCTTACCAACGGGTATCAGGGAACATTTTATTGAAATGAACAACAATGTCAGAGAAAAGATAGCTGATGTTTCGGTAAAATTCCGCAACCAGCTTTTGTATTTGTTTTCAAAAGAGAGTGATGCGGAGAAAAATGATGCTTTGCAGGAACGGATAAAAAAAGCATCGGTCTATTTTTCAGAACATGTAAAAGAGTTAGTTCAAAATAAGATAGATAGTTTAAACATTGAAACCGACAATAAAGCAGTTCGCAAATCATTGAAAGGTGCGGTTGATAGATTACAACAAGAAGCTTTTTTAAAATTTACCTGTTTACATGCCTGTCAAAGTGGTTTTATTGTAAAAGATTATCTTGAAACAAAGGCAAAAGCCTCCCTTGAAGAACATACTCCAAAACCTGTGAGAAAAAAATCAACAGCAGCAGTTAGTTCCGATATTGCACATCCTGAATTTTACAAACTCCTGAAAGCCTGGCGCGATGCCAAAGCCGAAGAACAGGATTGGGACGTTTATATGGTTTTACAATTGAAAACTATGAGGGAGTTGAGTGCCATACTACCTGCTACAACCCGGGAGTTAAAAGCAATCAACGGGCTTGGGAAAAAGAAAATAGAAATGTTTGGCAGTGATTTGCTTGAAATGATAATTTCCTATCGCAAAGAAAATAATATAGAAACCGTTACTTTTGAAGAACCCGAAATTACTGTTAAAGTCCCTAAGAAAAGCAGCAAGCGAATTAGCTTTGAACTATGGAAAGCCGGAAAAACCCTAAAAGATATTGCCAAAGAAAGACAATTTGCTACATCCACCATCGAAGGGCATTTGGCATATTTTGTTGGTACTGGCGAATTGACCGTTGAGGAAATAGTAAGTGCTGAAAAAGTAAAACGCATATCGGATTTTTTTCAAAAGCAAGAAACCACCTTGTTAAGTGAAGCAAAAGCAGCTCTTGGCGAAGATGTTACATACAGTGAATTGCATTTTGTGTTACAGCATCTGAGGTTTAAAAGTGAGATAAAGGATTAG
>JAIORT010000963.1 GCA_021107975.1 Bacteroidales bacterium
CGATAAATATTTAGTCAATTCATTAAGATAGTCCCTGACATCTTCGAAATCTCTTGCGGAAATATCAAAATCGTCAAAGCGTATCTCCTTATTATCTTCGAATAGAACTTTTCTTGAATTCCCGGTAATTTCTCCAATCCTGTTAACCTGAACTTTCCTTGCCCTTGTTTGGTTTAAAAATTCCTCCTCATCTTCTTTTCTGATAGTGAACAGGAGTTCATATTCCCCGCATTCACCCATAAACAGTAAAGTTTTGGGTTTAGACAGAAGTTTACAGGCAATCACACCTTCGTTCAGGTAAGGCAGATTCTTAACTTCGTATCCTACATTATTGATTTCCGCAATGGTATTTAAAGCATTTAATACACCATCGCTGGTATCTATACAACAGGTGGCATACTCTCTTATTACCACAGATTCATCGAGTCTTAATTTAAAATAAGTCTTATACCTCTTGATTATCTTACTAATGAATTTTTTATCAGAGTACAGCATTAAAGCAGCCTCCAGATTACCGGCTCCTGTTTTTCCGGTTATATAAATTAAATCCCCGGGTTCAGCACCTTTTCTTGTAAGTGAGTTATCTGCCTCACCCAGGCAGATCCCCGTGTAATGCCAAACCTTTGACATTCCCAGGTCTCCTCCGATAAAAGCTGCTCCTGAAAGATTAAGAACATCCGCTAAACCTTTAGAAAACAGTTTTATATATTCATCGTTCCATTTATTGGTTGCTACCTGAACACTATGTGCGTAAAATTTAGGGGTTCCACCGCTGGCAAGAATATCGCTGATAGTACAAACAGCCATATTCCAGCCAAGCACATGGGGATCATCATCTCTGAACATATCTTCACCGGAAAACTCATCTGTAGTGAATAACATTTGCTTCGAACCAAAATCTATGATCTCAGCATCCGATTCAAAAAAGTCATTTATATGCTGACAACTTCCCGGCAGTTGACTCAGAAAATTATTGATTATTTCTTTTTCTTTGTTCATTTGCTTTGTTTTTCCATGATGTTAAGTTTTATAAATAATTAATGTCATTGGTTTACATTTATTGATGCTGTAAATATAATAAAATAATTTCTTTTAATCTGTTCACCCTGTTGAATAATTTGTAATTTAGTGTTAATATATGAAAGCTACTATTCCACAGGGTGAATCTGTGGCATATATTTGTTTATTAACATTTTAATCGGGCTGAATAGTAACAATATTATTATTGAATTTCGTTGATGCATAATGTTTATTTAGAGCCAAAATTAAATTCATTTTATTAGCTGTCAAAACGGGAAATAGCAAAGCCAAATTAAAAATTTGCGAATTCTATTTATAAATGAAAATCCGGCTTTTCTATACCCATATTTTATGCAAATCATTTATGCCGGGTCTTGAGATTTAGTAAATCCTGCAATTAATTATTTTATTAGAATTGATTTTTGCAAAAGATTTTTTTACTTTTGACTGCAAATCAAAGTCCATGGAAACACAAGAGCTTTTTTTCAGGCAAATCAAAGAAAGTCTTCCCGATCATTTATCCTTAGTTGACGAAGTATCCGAACTACTGAATATAAGTTATGACAGCGCTTACCGGAGGATCAGGGGGGAAAAGGCAATATCACTTGAGGAGTTATCTATTTTAAGTAAGAAATTCCGAATTTCTGTTGATTCGTTATTCAATATCAAAAGCAATAATATAGTTTTCAAAAGCATACCTATCAAACCTCCCTCATTTGGGGTTAAAGAATGGTTAAAAAACGTGAATGAAAACATCAAAAAAATTCACTCACTTAAAATAAAAGAGATCGTTTATATTGCTAAAGATCCTCCTGTATTTCAATATTTTCAGTTTCACGAGATAGCTGCTTTTAAAGTTTTCTTCTGGGAAAAAACTTTATTTCAGTTTCCGCAATACGAGAATAAAAAATTTGCAATTGAAAATTATGATGAAGAAATACGCCAAATCGGAAAACAAATATTAACCACTTCTTTAAAAATCCCTACTATTGAAATATGGAATGAAGATACCTTTTATATTACTTTCAAACAAATAGAGCATTATTGGGTGTCAGGATTGTTTGAAGATAAAAAGGATATTCACACTTTATGCGAGAAATTATATTTATGGATCAGCCATATAAAAAAACAGGCAGAATTAGGCTTCAAATTTCTGTATGGAACAGAACCGCAAGGAGTTGAAAATTCCTACCGGTTTTATGAAAATGAAGTTGTTTTGAATGACAATACCATTTTCGTGAAGACGGATAAATTCACTGCAACTTACCTGACCTATAATGTTCTGAGCTTGCTGATAACCTCCGATCCGGTCTTTTGCAGTGAAGTAGAAAGTTACTTAAAAGGACTTCTGAAAGAATCAATTCTGATAAGTTCGGTAAATGCAAAAGAGCGAAACAGATTTTTTAATAAGCTGCTCGAGAAGATAGAGCAATT
>JAIORT010000938.1 GCA_021107975.1 Bacteroidales bacterium
AACTTATATGTATGGTTAAGTTAAGTTAATAAGTTTATGCGTTTCAGTTTATTTCTACCGGTACTAATTTTATTATCCTCTTGTATTAACAGTTCGAACAAGAGTTCTGAAAATATACTGGCACGCGTTTATAGCGAATATTTGTACGAATCGGAAATAAAAGATATAGTTCCTCATGGAACCAGTGTAAAAGACAGCCTTTCAATTGTACAGAATTATATCAACAACTGGATATCACAGAAGCTTTTCCTGCACAAAGCTGAAAAAAATTTATTAGAAGAAGATATACAGTTCAGGAAACAATTGGATGAATACCGGAACTCACTTATTATTTACCAGTATGAGTCGAAACTTATCAGCCAGTATCTTGATACCGTGTTATCTTATGTTGAAATTGAAGATTACTATAATGATAATATTGGTAATTTTCAGCTCAAGGATAACATTGTTAAGGCTTTTTATACCCGGTTTGAGAGTGATAATCCGAACCTCGCCAAGATAAAGAGATTCTTTTATTCCAAAAAACCTGAAAGCAGGGATTCGCTCGAGGTATATATTGAGAAATATGCTGACCTTTATTTTCTGGATGATGAAACCTGGATTTTATTTGACGACTTGTTAAGGTTTGTTCCCATAAAAACTTATAACAAAGAAGCATATCTCCAAAATCATTTAAAAATTGAATTAAAAGAAGATACTTATATTTACTTTGTTAATTTTTCTGATTTCAAAATTAAAGAGGGTATATCGCCTTTAAGTTTTGAAAAGGAAAATATAAGACGGATCATTATTAATAAAAGGAAGCTGAATATTATCAGGCACATGCGGGAGGAAGTATTTCAAACAGCCCTCGAGAACAATGATTTTGAAATTTATTAGTTTGTTTATATTCATACAATATTAAATTTATGTGGAAAAAAAACAGGATCACATTATTATTAATTTCTCTGGTTATCTCCTGTATTAGTCTGAACGCACAAGATGAAGGTGAGGTGATTGACCAGGTTATTGCCGTAGTCGGAGGTAACATTATCCTTGATTCGGATATTGAGTCGCAATACATGCAATACAGGATGCAGGAAGGAATAAAGGGTAGCAGTTCTACGATTAAATGTTATATGTTTGAAACTCTGCTTTACCAAAAATTATTGTTAAACCAGGCAGAACTCGATAGTGTGGAAGTTTCCGATGTTATGGTAGAATCGGAAATGGACAGAAGGTTAAGGCATTATATTTCTTTATTTGGCTCGCAGGAGAAATTCGAGGAATTTTATCAGAAATCAATTTTTGATTTTAAGGAAGAACTGAGAGAACAGGTTAAAGAGCTAATGTTAGTGGAAAGGGTACAGCAAACAATTACCGAAGATGTTAATATTACTCCATCGGAAGTAAAGTCATTCTTTAAAGATATTCCCCAGGATAGTTTACCGTTTATCAACTCGGAAGTAGAGATGTTGCAAATTGTAAAAATGCCGCCTATTAATCCTGAAGAAGTTGAAAGAGTAAAAAATAAATTAAATGAATTAAGGTACAGGATTTTAAATGGAGAGAATTTTGCCACATTAGCAATTTTATATTCTGAAGATCCGGGTTCAGCAAAAAACGGAGGCGAATTGGGTATGTACAGCAGGGGAGACCTCTATCCTGAATTTGAAGCGGTAGCTTTTAACCTTAAAGATGATAAAGTATCGGAACTCGTGGAAACAGAAGCAGGTTTTCATATTATCCAATTAATTCAGAGAAGGGGTGAATTTATTAATGTGAGGCATATTTTAATTCGTACTAAAGTATCTCCAATGGATTTAGCCAGGGCTAAGGTTAAACTCGACAGTATCGCAAACCTCATTGAAGATGGAAAATACACATTTGATGAGGCAGTTGTTAAATTCTCTGATGACCCGAGTAAAAACAACGGAGGGCTGTTGATAAATCCCATGACTGGAACTTCGCTGTTTGAGGCAGACCAGTTAGACCCGAAAGTATTTTTTGTTATTGACAAACTTGAAGTCGGAGATATTTCTACACCGGTGCAGTTTCAAACCCAGGAAGGTAAGGACGCATACAGAATTCTTTACCTGAAAAAAAGAACAGAACCACATACTGCAAACTTAAAACAGGATTACGACAAAATTCAGGAATGGGCGATGGAACAAAAAAAACAGGAAACTATCACAAACTGGATAAAAGAAGAAGCTGATAGAACTTATATAAAAATCAATGATAAGTTTAAAGATTGCGAGTTTACGAACAATTGGGAAAATTAGAAAATAATGTTTTTGAAATAGAATTTTGTGATAAAAATGGTATTACATTAGCTACAATAGCTTTAGAATCTCAATATTTATACTATTGCGGAACAGGTCCATCCATACGGACTTCCTTTGGTCGTACGGATAAATTTTGCAAAATTATAAAGGGCCTGTTGCAACGCATAACTAATTCTAAACAGCTAT
>JAIORT010000797.1 GCA_021107975.1 Bacteroidales bacterium
CTAGTGTTCGTGTGTTTTTGTGTGTTCATGTGTTCGTGTGTTCGTTTCAACCTTTCAAGTCCCTGCCGCACAGGCAAACCTCGACTTGAAAGGTTTAGCATCAATCTCCATTTATCTCAATTTATGTTCGTAAGCTCAAGTATTAATCTGCTAATTTACTATATTTAAGGTATAAATCAACCCGCCTTAAAATAACTAAACCCTGATATTGATAATTGTATTCCTGCCACTTATACGGTCTCCGTTGACAACCGCCTGACATTGATGTAATTTAGTCAAAAATTGAAAAAATAAAGAAAACGCACAGTGCAAATTTAATTTCAATAGTTCATTAAAAATCATTAATTAAACTTAAAAACTTTTTATCATGAAAAATTATGTATTTTTTTCGTTCGTGCTGATGTTTATTTTAATTGCAAGCATGCTTACCTCTCAGAATATTTCAATAACTGATGACGGTACATATACAGCACATAATTCAGCAATACTGGATGTAAAATCCTTAAATAAAGGATTACTGATTCCACGTATGACAGAAACAGAGCGGGATGTCATAACAAGCCCAGCTACAGGACTGTTAGTATTTGTTACTGATGACAATAATTTTTATTATTACGATGGTTCATCATGGAAACAATTCAGTGGTGGAAGCGACGGCGATTGGACTGTTTCGGGTAATGATATGTTTTCTGCCTTGCCAGGCAACGTTGGAATAGGTACAACATCACCCCAGGAAAAGCTTGAGGTAAATGGAAATATCAGGCTCAGACAAGGAGCAGACAGAAGCTTATTTGTTGGTGAAAGTTCTACCGGAACTGCTCATAACGGTTTTGATTTAACTGTAAATGCAGGCAATTCCGGTGGATATATCTGGGGACCAGGTCCATATCCAGGCGGAGAACTTTTTCTCAGGGGTGGTAATGCAGGAGGAATCTTAAATGCCGGTAAAGGCGGGAATGTTAATATTGTGGCAGGGGATGCGGCAGGTATTCAGGGAGTTGCAAATGGCGGTGATGTTTATGTTTACGGCGGTTTACCGGTGACAAATGGCGATCCTGGAAATGTTATTCTTGCTCATAATGGTTTTGACCCTCTTGGCAGGGTTGGTGTAGGAACTTCGATACCTGTTGCTGAACTGGATGTAAATGGCAAAACCAAAACTTTACAATTACAGGTTGGTACAACTTCAACACCGGGTGATATTCTTACGGCTGTAGATTCTTATGGAAATGCTACCTGGCAGCCGGCTGGCGGTGGTGGAGGCGGTTCATGGAACCTTACCGGAAATGCCGGTACTGTTCCTGGTACCGATTTTCTGGGAACAACCGACAACACTGCGCTTCAACTCCATGTTAACAGTATAAGGACTTTGAGAATTGAACCGCATTTAACAAGCCCCAACCTGATCGGCGGATATTTTGGAAATAGCGTAAATAGCGGAGTTTTTGGAGCAACTATCAGTGGTGGCGGTACAAGTGGTAATGTTAACCAGGTAATTGATAATTATTGCGTTATTGGAGGTGGTTACAAAAATGTTGCAGGCGATCCTGTTTCCGATTCCTACGCGGCAACTATTGGTGGTGGTTCCGATAATATTGCAAGCCACAGATATACGACTGTCAGTGGGGGATATTCAAATGAAGCTAACCGTCAGCATGCAACTATTGGCGGAGGGATGTACAATACTGCAATGCATGAATATGCCACTGTTGGGGGAGGGACAAATAACTATTGCCGTGGCGATGGTGCTACAATTGCCGGAGGGAAAGGAAACACCATCGGTTTGTATGGCTATTCTGCCACAATTCCCGGAGGATATAAAAACTCAGCATACGGAATGTTTAGTTTAGCTGCTGGTAACAAAGCTAAAGCCGACCATAATGGCTCAGTTGTAATTGCAGCAAATTCTGCAACCTGGGTTTCTCCTGCTGATTCAATTAATTCCGGAGGTGAGGAACAAATGGTATTAAGGGCCGATGGTGGTATATATATCACCAACACAGGTGGAGTTGCTCCTTATGATCCTTCAAAGCTGATCAATACATCAACAGGGGCTTACCTGAGCGATGCGGGTATCTGGACAAATTCATTTAAAACCGATAATTTAGGAAACATTAAAACTATCGATAAGGAAAATATCCTGGAAAAGGTCGCTCAACTTTCAATAACACAGTGGAGTTTGGAAGGTGATAATTCAGGTGTTTCGCACATAGGCCCGAGTGCAAGAGAAATGAATAACATATTCGGTCTTGCCGGTGAAAGTGAAACAATCTCAACCATCGATCCGGCAGGCATTGCACTGGCAGCTATCCAAGGATTATACAAACGTCTTCAGGAGAAAGAAACGCAAATTGAAACGATTGAACAGCGCCTGAAGGAAATGGAAAATAAAATTGCTGCACTGGAAAAGTAAATATTGTAAAAACAAGGTTGCCTGCCTCAAAAGG
>JAIORT010000899.1 GCA_021107975.1 Bacteroidales bacterium
CTTTGCTTTCAAAATCAAACACATATTCATTATGAAAAAAATAAAATTAATTTTACTCAGCGCTCTTTTCATTTTTCCGTTTATTCTTTTTTCACAAAGCAAGTCAGTGGAAGAAGGGAGAGCAGTTTGGATACATTCCAGTATCTTTGACCAGGAAAAAAACACGGCTGTTTTGCAAATGCAGGAAATGTTGGATAACTATGCCGAAATCGGTATCAACAACCTTTTTTGTTTCTACAGCATGAATGACCAACATAAAAGAGATTGGGACTTCCTGGAGGTATTGTTAGAGGAAGCTCACAAAAGGAACATAAAAGTACATCCTATCTTTTGCCCCGGTCAACGGGTAAAGCTCGAAGGGGAAATAATAGAACACCCGGAGTGGCTTATCAGGGGGAAAAAAGGAGAAATCTATCCAAATCTGAATCTGGCAAATCCCGAAGTTCGTGAATATTTTAAAAGAAAAGTAAAAGAAGCATTAAAATACGATATTGACGGCATCCACCTTGATTATATCCGATTTCAAATAAATCAGGGATTCAGCTATGATAAAGCCACCTGCGAAGCATTCAAAAAAGAATCTGGTTATTCACCGCTTGAAATCCGTAATCAGGATTGCGGGAGCATGGTTTGGTGCGAGTGGATTAAATGGAATGCCGAACAGGTAACTACTCTTGTAAGGGAAATTAAAGAAATTATAGATAAATCAGGTAAAGATGTTGTTTTGGGTGTTGATGTTTTTCCTGACGGTGAAACAGCAAAAGTTTTAATAGGACAAGACTGGGAGCTATGGGCAAAAGAAGGTATTGTTGATATTATCTGCCCGATGCAATATACTAATGATTTTGATGTTTTCAGAAAATCAGTTAAAAGAGCTGTAAAAGCCACAGAAGGAAAATGTTTGCTTTATCCTGGAATTGCCTGCCATTCATCACACAATAAAAATACTCCCGAAGGTGTGGTTCAGGAAGTAATAATTACAAGAGAAGAAGGTGCTAATGGAGTAACTTTCTTTTCAGGCACTTCGCTGACTGATGAGTTTATGGATAAACTTAAAGCCACTGTTTTTAAATAGAATTTCTGATTGGTATTAATTTATTGAATTAAATGAAAACCTATTTAAAATTTCGTACACTTCTTGTTTTATGCTTTATTTTATTGGTATTTGTTAGTTGTACTCAAAAAGACGTAATAATAAAAGTTAATGTAAATCCTTTCAGGGTTCAGCGGGGTGATACGGTTAAAATTGAAGTGGAATTGAGCAAAACAAATAAAACTGTTCAAGCTGTTTTGTTAAAACCCACAATTGGAACTTCCGAATTGCTTTTGGAAAAAGTGCACGGTAAACCTGGTGTTTACAAAGCAGAAGTGATTTTAGATAATGAACCACCGGAAGGTTTGTACGCTGTTCACGTTTGGACAGGAGGTAAGGAAAAGCCGTCAGCAATCGGCAAAACAACATTTCTTTATGGAAAAATGATTGTTGATTTTTGCTATCCTTCAACTTTTGATAAAAATAATCCTGACGAGGAATTTTCCAAATATTTGCAAGACTTCAGCGAAACAGGCGGCAACTGTCTTATAGCTCACGGTCTTATCGGGAAAACAGCACATTTCCCGTCAAAGATATGTAGGTCTGATTTGGAATCCGGCTCACCAAAAGATGTTATTGAAGCAATACTCCGCAACGGTGATGAAAAAGGCTATCCGGTTTTGTTGTCTGTCAGTTGGGATTTGACAAGGGAAACCCATTCAAAAGACAGGATGGAAAGCATAAAATCAATCATGGATGAGCTTTATGAAATCTATAATCATCATCCGTCATTGGTTGGTTTTTATACCTATCTTGAAGGCAGCGGAACTTATTTTGCCCCATATATGCGGGAGTTTAGCGATAATGTTAAAAAACTAAATCCCGGACTTTTAAGCGGATGTGCTCCTTATAATGACGACCCAATGCTTGCAGGTTATCTCGGCATAATTGAGTCGTTGGATATTATAATTTATCAGGGACAGGTGATGGCAAGCTACCGTCCCGATAATCGTCAGAAATATCCGATAAGGCGGGTGAAAGATTTCTGTTCGCTTGGCATTGGAGCAAAGCAATTGCAAAATAAAATCGCATTAACTCATGTTGAATTGTTTGGTTATCTTGAAAACAAAATTTCACCTGACCATTCCACAACAAGCTATGAAAATATTTATCCGCAGATTTTAAGTGCAGCAACAGTTACCGAAAATGACGGCATCAGCTTTTTTACTTATAACTGCAACATCCATCGTAACATAAAAAAATTCCCTGAACTCGAACAAAGCCGCAAGGCTGTGATGGATGGAATGAATGCGTTTGATTTGATTCATGATAAAATTTCTTACAAATCGAATAATTTAACTTTTTATTTTCCTCATTCCGATTGGGTTATCGAACGATGGAACAATTG